>JAZMZQ010000101.1:0-18700 GCA_045586045.1 Eubacteriales bacterium | reverse complement strand
GAATCGTAATTATACGGCGGAATCCTATTATAGCTTGATTGAATATGCCAGAAAAGTTATGCCGGATGTTGTCATTACGAGCGATGTCATTGTGGGATTCCCCGGGGAGACGGAAGAGGATTTTCAATGCACTTTGGATCTTGTGGAAAAGGTGGGGTATGATAATCTATATACCTTCCTTTATTCAAAACGCACCGGAACCAAAGCGGCAACTGCTGAAAATCAAGTGGATGAAAAAATTAAAAAAGAGCGTTTTAACCGTTTATTGGCCCTTCAGCACTCTAATTGCCTTGCGAAGAATAAAGAGATGGAAGGGAAGGATTATACGGTATATGTAGAATCTTTAAGTAAAAATAATCCCAAGATGCTTTCGGGAAAGACAATGGGCGGAAAGACGGTAGATTTTAAGGGCGATCCTTCTATGATTGGATCATTTTGCGAAATTACTGTTACAAAGGCTAAATCATGGTCTTTGGATGGAAAAATAAAGGAGTAAGAAAATGAAAGAAATTATTGAAAAAACCAAAGAACTGGGCGCACTGATCCAAAAAAGCGAACAGGTGCAGAAATTTAATGATTCTAAAGCGGCCTATGATAATGATGAGGAAATTCAACGCCTGATCAAGGAATTTAATCTTCATAAAATGTCGATGATGACCCTCACTCAAGGCGAAAATCCCGATCAGGAGCGCATCAGCGAGGTTGAGGAGAGAATTAAGGGCGTATATGAAAAAATCATGCAGAATGAGAAAATGCAGGAGTTTCAAGCAGCCAGCAAAGCGGTGCAGGAACTTTTGAATCAAGTGAATGGTGTAATCGGTTATTACGTTACCGGTGAGGAGCCCACAGATTGCACACACGATTGTTCTACTTGCGGCGGTTGCCACTAAAGGTTAACGGATGAATGCAAAGTAGGGGAGGATGTTGAATGGCGAAGCTTTCTCCGATGATGGAGCAGTTTTTTGAAATTAAAAGCCGCTATAAAGATTATATTTTATTCTACCGTGTCGGTGATTTTTATGAAATGTTTTATGATGATGCAATTACTGCATCCAAAGAACTTCAACTCACTCTGACCGGCAAGGATTGCGGCGCAGCCGATCGTGCGCCGATGTGTGGAGTGCCTTTTCATAGCTATGAAAATTATGCCGCTAAATTAGTTGCAAAGGGCTATAAGGTTGGCATCTGCGAGCAAGTGGAGGATCCCAAAGATGCTAAAGGGCTTGTGCGGCGCGATGTGATTAAAGTGATTACACCCGGTACAGTTACGCAAAGCAGCATGCTTGATGAGAGCCGCAATAATTATCTTGCCTGCGTCTTTTTAAGCGGAGGAAGTGTAGCACTTTCTTTTGCGGACATTTCAACCGGTGATATTGAGCATACCTTATTGGAACTCGGCGATGGAAGCGGGCTCATTAATGAACTCAGCCGCTTTTCGCCCAGCGAGGTTCTGGTTAATGATCGGATTATTGACCAGAAGTATATTGTGAATTTCATAAAAGAGCGCTTGGGCGCTTTGGTTACCGGTGTTGAAGAAATGGAAGGGTTGGAGCCGATTGAAGCGATTTTAAGCCATTTTGGTGCTTCCTCTTTGGATGAACTTGGCCTTCCTGATGATGAGGCGAGTGTTAATTCTCTTTACTTTTTGCTTGCTTACGTATCTCAAACTCAAAAATGCGACATCAGCTATCTTGATAAGCTAAAGGTATTTCGGCCTGATCAATATATGGAGCTTGATGCTTCAAGCCGCCGCAATCTTGAATTGATGGAGACCATTCGTCGCAACGATAAAAAAGGCTCTCTCTATCATGTCTTGAATAAAACAAAAACCTCTGCCGGAGCTCGTCTTTTGCGCGCATATCTGGAGCGTCCTTTGGTGAATATGAATGAAATCAATCGTCGTCTTCAGGCGGTAGAGGAATTGAAAGATTCAATGATGCTTCAGGATGAGCTTCGAGAACTTTTGGCCTCCACCTATGATTTAGAGCGGCTGATGACAAAGGTGATGCTCGGCACCTGCAACGGCAGAGACCTTAATGCTTTGGGGCAAACCTTTGGGGCTTTTCCTGCCATCAAAGAGATCCTTGGTAAATTTCATGCCTCTTTAATTAAAGAAGCATCGAGGAATCTTTCGGATATGAAGGATCTTCATCATCTGATTAGAACGGCTATTTCTGAAGATCCCCCGCTCTCTGTAAGAGAAGGGGATATCATTCGCGATGGATATGATGCGGAGGTGGATGAATGCCGCGCCATGACTAAGGATTCCAAGCATATAATGCGTCAATGGGAAGCAGATGAAAGAGAGCGCACCGGCATCAAGACCCTAAAAATCAGCTATAATAAAGTATTTGGATATTATATAGAGGTTACAAAGCTATATAATGAGCTTGTTCCTGAAAATTATATAAGAAAGCAAACACTGGTGAATTGCGAGCGCTATATCACCGAAGAACTGAAGGAACTTGAGACAAAGATTCTCTATGCAAATCAACGCTGCCAAGCAAGAGAGTATGAGCTATTTTGCGATGTGAGAAAAGTAGTTGGTGAGCATTTCAAAGAAATCCAAAGGGCAGCAAATGCGCTCTCAAGCTTGGATGTTCTTTGCTCTTTCGCCAAAGTGGCGCAAGAGAATAATTATGTCCGTCCGGTAGTGGATGAGAGCGATGAAATCAGCATTATTGACGGTCGCCATCCGGTTGTAGAAAGTTTGGTAAAAGATACGCTGTTTGTACCCAATGATACCTTGCTCAATCAATCGGATCGTCGCCTTGCGTTGATTACAGGCCCCAATATGGCCGGTAAATCAACCTATATGCGCCAAGTGGCTGTTATTGTCTTGATGGCTCAAATCGGATCTTTTGTGCCGGCAAAAAGCGCTCATATCGGAATTGTGGATAAAATTTTTACCCGTGTGGGTGCATCTGATGACCTTTCCTCCGGTCAATCCACCTTTATGGTAGAGATGACGGAGGTGGCGCATATTTTAGATAATGCCACCTCTTCATCCTTGCTGATATTTGATGAGATTGGCCGCGGTACTTCTACTTATGACGGAATGAGCATCGCAAGAGCGGTGATGGAATATGTAAATAATCCTGCAAAAATCGGCGCTAAAACCTTGTTCGCTACTCATTACCATGAGCTTTGTGCTCTTGGCGATAATGGAAGTGGGATCGTGAATTTCAATGTTGCGGTCAAGAAAAGGGGAGATGATATCATCTTTCTTAGAAAGATTGTTGCAGGTGGTGCCGATGAAAGCTATGGTATTGAAGTGGCAGCATTGGCCGGTGTCAACAACGAAGTGGTCCGCAATGCGAAGAAGATTCTCAAAGAGATTGATAAACCTTCGATTGATATGCCCTCAAAAATTGACTCGGCGCCTGAAGAAGAGGCGCAAATCAGTCTTGGCTATATGGAGCAATGCGCAATTATCGAGCGCTTGAGAGGCCTTGATGTCAATACTTTAAGCCCCATTGAGACAATGGGAATCCTCTATGAATTGAGCCAAAAAGCAAAGGAGTTATAAAATGCCGAAGATTCAAATTTTGGATCAAGATATTGCCAATAAAATAGCGGCCGGTGAAGTGGTCGAGAGGCCGGGAAGCGTAATTAAAGAACTGGTTGAGAATGCTATTGATGCGGAAGCATCCTCCATTACCGTTGAGATTCGCAACGGTGGTGTTACTTATATGCGCGTAACGGATAATGGATGCGGCATGAAAAAGGAAGACGCTCGTTGCTGCTTCTTGCGCCATGCTACCAGCAAAATCAGCAATATGGCTGATTTATACGCAATTGCGACCTTGGGATTTCGCGGCGAAGCTCTCGCAGCCATATCGGCTGTATCCAAAATTGAATTGATTACAGCGCCCGAAGGGGAGGAAGGTACCAAAATAATCCTTGAAGGAGGAAAAGAACTCTCTTGCGATGATACGGGTGCCCCAAAAGGGACAACCATTATTGTGCGGGATTTATTTTATAATACTCCTGCAAGAATGAAGTTCTTAAAATCCGATCGAAGCGAAAGCGGTTATGTTGCAGCGCTTATGGAACGCTTGGCCCTTTCCCATCCTGAAATCAGCATTAAATTCATTCAAGATGGAAAGAATATAATCTCAACCAACGGAAGCGGAAAACTATTAGATGTCATATATTCTCTTTGGGGAAAAGAACTGACCAAGGGAATGCTTCAAGCAGATACTGAAATGCAGCAAATTCGTGTATATGGTTATGTTGGAGAGCCTACGCTGACAAAGCCCAATCGCAATTATCAACTTTGCTATATTAATGGTCGATTGGTGCGTAGCCAGACCGTTTTTGCCGCCATTGATCAAGCATATCGTAATAATCTTTTTCATGGGCGTCATGCGGTCTGTATCCTAAAGATTAACCTTCCCTATGGGTTGGTGGATGTTAATGTTCATCCCAACAAAATGGAGGTAAAATTCTCTAATGAGAAGCTGATCTTTGAGGCTGTATATTATGCAATCAAAAATGCCTTAAATAAACAGACATTGCTGAAAAAGGATGAGCCGATTAAAGCAGTTCAACTTCCCGTTGAGACCAAGAAGGAAGAAAAAAATCAAATTGATCCTTTTCAAACTGTAACCATTCTTCAAAAACCTCAGCCTTTAATTCCAAATATTGAAGAAGAGGATAAAAAGATTCAGCCTCAGCCTGAACCGAAGCCGATAGAGAAGAAAATGATTGTTGATAAAAAGGCCGACAAGGCGGAAGATGACGATTATTTTGTATCTATCCCGCAAAAATCCCCTTTTACACTGACAAGTAAAAATGCTTTACATGAAAATTCAACTCCTGCACCTGTTCCTATGCAGGAAACGTTAGTGGAAATCAAAAAAGAAATTCCATATCGATATATTGGGGAGATCTTTAAGACCTACATTTTGATTGAAAGTGATGATCAATTATATCTTGTTGATAAGCATGCTGCCCATGAACGCATGATTTTCGAGGGGCTTTTGAAGGAACGTGAATCTCAAAAGATCTCGGCACAGTCTTTACTTGTACCGGAGCAAATTATGCTGAGTCCCGAAGAGCTTTCCTATGCGGAGCAGCATATTGATGAATTTATGGAGATCGGTTTTGATATCAGCACATTTGGTGCGAAGGAAATCCTGTTGCGCAGCCGGCCGGTTTGCTTGACAAATGAAGGTGCAGCCGATGCATTCTGCGAAATCCTGAACAACTGGATGCATGGCGGAAAAATTAATGCTACGGATCGTGAAAACACAGCACTCAAGACCGTTGCTTGTAAAGCGGCGATTAAAGCCGGCAATTTGAATGATACAAAAGAATTACGTGCGCTTGTAACGAAGTTGATTGAGGAGGACGAAATTCATCAGTGCCCCCACGGCCGCCCTGTTATGATTGCATATGATAAAAAGACTATTGAGAAAGCATTTAAGCGAATATAGGTGATTTATATGCAAAAAATCATTGTTGTAGTAGGTCCTACCGCCTCCGGAAAAACAGCTCTTTCCATTGCTTTGGCCAAGCATTTTGGCGGCGAGATTGTTTCTGCGGATTCTATGCAAATTTATCGCGAGATGCAGATTGGCACGGCGAAGCCCGATGAGCAGGAAAAGGCTGGGATTCCTCATCATTTAATGGGTCATATAGGGGTAGATGAGACTTATAGTGTGGCTGAATATACCGAGCAAGCAACCGCAGTCCTTAAAAATCTAGAAAAACGCAATATACTGCCGATCATATGCGGCGGTACAGGACTCTATATTCAGCATCTTTTGGAATCTACAGAATTTTTCGATATTCCGATTGATGGAAAAATTCGAGCTAATTATCAAAAGATTCAAGAAGAAAGTGGAAGCGATTATCTTTATAACCTTTTGCTGGAAAGAGATTCAATTCTGGCTGAGCATCTTCATCCTAATGATACAAAACGGATTATACGCGGCCTTGAGGTTTATGAATCAACAGGGAAGCGTCTTTCTGATTTTCAAAGAGAGAGTAAGCGCTTAAGTCATTATGAACCGTTGTATATCGGATTGAATTATAAAGAGCGTGAACTGCTTTATCAAAGGATTAATTTACGGGTTGATCAAATGATGGAGCGAGGATTGCTGCAAGAGGTTCGGAATCTTTTGGAAAAGTATCAGCTTTCAAATACTGCACG
Source organism: Eubacteriales bacterium (assembly GCA_045586045.1). Classification (GTDB taxonomy): domain Bacteria; phylum Bacillota; class Clostridia; order Oscillospirales; family QAKW01; genus QAKW01. Next base: position 12,540 of record JAZMZQ010000101.1, on the reverse strand, counting down.
CGCAGCAATCGGTTATAAGGAATTGATTGATGCTTTTGAAGGGAAATGTTCTATTGATGATGCAGTGGAATTGATTAAGCAAAAGAGTAGAAATTATGCCAAACGTCAGCTTTCTTGGTTCCGACGCAATAAAAACATTCATTGGTTTTATCCTGATGAGTTGGATTTTGATTGTTTAATCAATAATGCAATCAGTCTTACAGAAAAATTTTTGGAGGATACGATTTAGTGAAGAGTAGTGGACTCAGCTTTATTCGAATTATTATCGGTATTTTCTCAATCTTTGCTGTCGTCATGATCGGTTATCAGTTGTATAAGTACAATTTTGTCTCCATTAAGACGGAAGATGCTGTCATGGGAGAAATGGAAGAGGTGGTAAAAGGAAAAGCCATCTTTTTCAGAAAAGAAGAAGTTGTTGATAATGGCGGATATCATTATCTGGATGTAGTAAGAACGGAAGCGGAGCGCGTTTCAGGAAATGGTACAATTGCCCGCGTCTACTCCAGTGAATCCTCTGCAATGATCCAAAAAGAGATTCGAAGTGTGGAGGCAAAGATTAAGACCTATGAGGATGTCCTTGAAAACAGCGGTTCCTATGAAAGCGCTGCAAAAGGGATTGACCAAGCTATTAATTCAAATTTGAAAAAGATTGCCGCCTCTTCTTTGAGCGGAAGTTCTGCTGCATTTGAGATTTCCGATGATTTGACAATCAATATTATGAAATCCAAAATAGCATCCGGCGATTTAGTTGGTTATGATAAAGTATTGGATGCTCTGAAATCCGAACTTTCCGCTCTGCGAGCGAAAGGAGAAGCGAGCGAAAAAACCATTAAATCCAATGGCAGCGGCTATTTTTCGTTATTAACCGATGGATTGGAATCTCAATTAACCCTTGAAATTTTAAGTGATATCAACGTGGATAATTTTCAAGAAACTTTGGACTTATGCAAGAATCCCTCTGCCGATCAAAACGCGGTAGGAAAGATGGTCTATGATAACGCATGGTCGCTTTGCATGAAAGTGAAAACCCATGATATCTTTACTCTCGAGACAAATGATACCGTTTATATCAGAATTCCCGGCTTCAGCAGTGAGCGCATAAAATGCACGGTATCAGACATACGCAAAAGTGGTGAGGAGGCTGTGATCGTTCTGACTTCCTCGGTAATCAATGATAACATTCTCACTTTACGTTCGGAAGATATTCATTTGATTTTGGAAACTCATTCCGGAATCCGCCTCCGCCATAGCGCCCTCAGAAAAGTAAATGGAGAAGACGGTGTATTTGTAAAGGTTGGCCTTTTATTGAAATATAAAAAGGTCAATGTGCTTTATAACGATGGCGTTGATGCAATTGTTGAGTATGTAGCAATTGATGAAAAAGGAATTCGTGTGCACGATCAAGTGGTCTATAAAGGGTCCGGCCTTTATAACGGAAAGGCGGTATCTTGATGGAAAATAGTATCATTCAAAGTAATCTTGAAAAAATTTTTCGCTGCTTAGAAGGTAGTGATACACAGCTAATTGCTGTTACCAAGACAAGATCAGTAGAAGAGATTAATGCGGCAATTGCATGCGGTGTGCGCCATATTGGTGAAAACCGTGTGCAGGAATTGCTGGAAAAATATGAGCATATCCAAAAAGATCAAGTATCAATTCACTTAATTGGTCGGCTGCAGACCAACAAAGTGAAATATATCATTGATAAAGTGGATTTAATTCATTCAGTCGATTCATATCGCTTGGCAGCTGAAATTTCAAAGCGAGCATCTGCTATAAATAAAGTGCAGGATATCTTGGTGGAAATTAATATCGGCAGAGAAGAATCCAAGGGCGGAATTCTGCCGAATGAATCGTATGAATTTTTGAAAAATATCTCTTCTTTGCCGTCTTTAAGGGTAAGAGGTTTGATGGCAATTCCGCCAATTCAAACGGAGCCTCATCAAAATTATGAATATTTTTTGAAAATGCATCAATTGTTTGTTGACATAAGTAATAAAAAGTTAGATAATATTAATATGGACATCCTCTCAATGGGAATGTCCGATGATTACGAAGATGCGATCAAAGCCGGCAGTAGTTTTATAAGGGTTGGTCGTGGTATTTTCGGTCAAAGAAATTCAATGGAGGTTAAATAACATGGGTAAATGGGATAAGCTTAAAGCTGCAATCGGTCTACCTGATGATAGCGATATTATGGGAGACGACGAAAGAGATGTGGATGAGGTTGAGCGCCCTGCTCCTGTCGAAACCGCAAGAACTGTAGAGCGTCGGGTGGCTTCTAAGCCTGTTAGCAGAGTTTCTACTGCAAATCAAGTAAATATGGTCATTATCAAGTCCAGCGATTATAGCGATGCTCGAACTGTCGCAGATCATATCTTGGATAATCGCGCTGTTCTCTTGAACCTTGAAAGCAGCGATAAGGATATGGCTCAGCGGATTTTGGACTTTTTGAGTGGCGTTGTCTATGCTCAAGGCGGTGATCTCCAGCGTGTTGCACACAGCACCTATGCTGTTACCCCTCGCAATGTTGGACTTCAAGGTGAATTGAGCGATGAGACGAGAGATGAGGAGTATTAAATTTGTTTCAATTAGCGCTTTATATTATCGAGCGGCTTATTAGTTTATATGCCGTAATTATGCTCATATACTGCCTCTCTACGTGGTTTATTCGTGATCCGTCCAATCGTTTTATTTCTGTTTTAGCTGCAATAACGGAACCACCTTTGGTTCCTATTCGGCGTTTTTTGAGTAGGTTTTCTTATTTTCAAAATTCACCGATTGATTTTTCACCTTTGATTTTATTTTTGCTTTTGCGGGTTTTAATTTCCTTGCTTACTCGCTTGGCTTATCTGTTGCCATGAATGAGCAAAATTATTTCACCGGAAAGATTCACGATCTGATTCGCCGAGAAGCGCGCGGAGAGGAGATGGTATTCTCCTCTTTTCTTACTGCCGAGGAAGGAGAAATTGCTGCGTCTATTTGCAAAAATGCCGGCGCTCCTTTTTTCCTTTACGGGGGATTCGATCATGCGGAACGTAAAATATTGGCTGTTTCTTCCATGGAGCATACTCTTCTCAAGCCATGTTTTCCGTTTGCCTTTCTCTCTATCACAGCATATCAGCCGGAATTGATATCTAATCGTGATATTTTAGGTGCAGTAATGGCAACCGGTGTTCGCCGAGATTGCTTGGGTGATATTGTGGCGCGTAAAGGGGTTCTTTTAATAGTTGTTGCTGCGCATATTGCGCCATTTTTAATTGAAAATGTCAGTAAAATCGGAAATCAGCATGTGAGGATAAGCGAGATTTATGAAGAGATTGAAATTCCGGAACCGGAATTTCAATCCTTTCGCCTTATTGTTGCATCCATGCGTCTTGATGCGGTGATTGCTGCGTTGGCAAAGGTTTCTCGTGAACAGGCGTGCCGGATGATAGAAGAAGGAAATATCTCGATTAATCATCTTCCTGCAGCAAAGAAAACGAAAGAACTTTTGAGTGGGGATTGCGTTGTAATTCGCGGAAAAGGGAAGTGGCTTCTCGATTCATGTGATGGAACGACCAAAAAAGGCAGAATTGTTTTAGAATGTAAAAAATATATTTAGGAGGATTTATAAGATGTTGACCCCGGAAAAAATTCAGAGCAAAGAATTTGAGCAAAGTGTCCTTGGCGGCTACCGCAGAGATGAAGTGGATTCCTTTTTGGATGAAGTAGAAGCCGATTATCGTAAACTTTATGAAGAAAACAAGGATATGGTAGAAAAGCTGAAAGCTTGTCTTACCAAAATCGAAGAATACAAGAAGGATGAAACCTTCTTGAAAAATGCGATTATCAATGCGCAAAAACTTAACGAAACAACTCTTAAGGAAATTGAACTTCGCGAGAAGGAAGTTGAAATTGCATGTAAAGAGACCGCTGCAAACATTGTTGCTGAGGCTGAGGCTCAAGCTGCTGCAATTATTGAAAAAGCAGAAAAAGATTCTGCTGATGCAGTAAATGCCGCCAGAGAGCAATGCAAAGCAGAGATTGATGCGGAGCAAAAGAAATGTGATAAAGAAATTCGAGCCATTCAAAAAGAAGTTGCAGCAGAGCAAAAGAAGCTTGATTATCTGCGTAAGCAGGTTTCTGATTTTAAGACAACGATTTTAGATATTTATCGTGCTCATGTTACCTCTATTTCCAAACTTCCCGATTTCAATGAACCTGAGGAGGAAGAAGTTGTTGCAGAGCCTGTAGCAGAAGAAAAGGTGGAGTTTACCCCTGCCGCTCCGGTTGAAGCGGTTGAGCCTCAGGAGGAAGCTGTGGAATCGAATGCTGATGCTGATGACATCACTGTAGAATTCAAGCTGAATGATAAAAAAGAAGAAAAAGCAGAGCCTACTGTAAAACCCAATAAGTTTGAAAATCTTAAGTTCGGCGTTGATTATAATATCAATGACGATAAATAAGGAGCACCTCATTGAATTTTTTGAAGCGTAAATATTGGATTCTGATCTCCGTCGTTGCGGTTATTTTGGATCAAATAACTAAATATATTGTTGATGCGCTGATTCCGATTCATGATTCGATTGTTGTAATTCCGGATTTCTTTTCTTTGACCCATGTCCGTAATACCGGCGCGGCATTTGGCATATTTGCAGGCCAACGATGGGTGTTTATGGTGTTTACTGTTGCAATCATTCTCGTGGCGGTGTTTTTTTTGGAAAAGGGAAAGATCAAAAATCCATGGGGAGTTCTCTCTTTAGCTTTGGTGATCGGCGGTGGAATCGGCAATATGATAGACCGATTATTTTTGGGCGAGGTAATCGACTTTTTTGCCTTTAATTTCTGGGGTTATCAATTTGCCGTATTTAATGTCGCAGATATTTTTGTCTGCTGCGGAACCTTTATGCTGGCATTTTATATCTTTTTCACTCATGATTTTGATGATAAGAAAACGAAAAATGAGGCGCTGACCGATGAATAAGGTGGTGCTTTGTTCTGATTGCCAAGGGATGCGTCTTGATGTATTCATTGCTTCAAATTGCCAAGATCTATCTCGTTCTCGAATTGAGAGCTTGATTAAAAACGGTGCCGTTACTGTCAATGGAAACCATGTAGCCAAAAGCTTAAAAACGCAAATAGGGGATATCATTACCATTGAGATTCCGCCATTGGAGGATTCTGCTCCCGTTGCCGTGGAAATGGATTTAGATATTGTTTATGAAGATCATGATCTTTTGGTGGTTAATAAACCAAAAGGTGTTGTTGTCCATCCTGCTACGGGCCATACCGGCGATACGCTTGTGAATGGCTTGTTGGCCCATTGCGGAGAAAGCTTATCCGGAATTAATGGGGAAAAGCGGCCGGGGATTGTCCATCGAATTGATAAAGATACCAGCGGCCTATTGGTTGTGGCAAAAAATGATGCCGCTCATCAGGGCCTTTCGAAGCAATTTGAGAGGCACTCTATTGATCGAATTTATGAAACAATAGTTTATGGTAAAATGCAGCAGCCGCAAGGAAGTATAGATGCTCCGATCGGCCGTAGCAATTATGATCGAAAAAAGATGGCGGTTGGTGCAAAAAACGGAAAAAGAGCCGTTACGCATTATTCGGTGATAAGCCAATATGAGCGTTTTAGCCATCTTTCTTGTAAATTGGAAACCGGCCGTACCCATCAGATTCGTGTTCATTTATCTTCGATTGGCCATTTTGTAATTGGTGATATGGTTTATGGAAGAGCAATTCCTAATTTCAATATTGATTTTGAGGGTCAATGTCTACATGCGCGAGTTTTGGGATTTGATCATCCTATTACGGGAGAGCATTTATATTTTGAGAGCCCACTGCCCGATTATTTCAAAAACATCTTGACAAAGCTCGATCGAATGTGATATATTTTTTTCAACAGAATAAAAAGGGGTGCTGAGTGCGACTCGGCTGAGAGGATGAATGAATTCATCTAACCCATGAACCTGATGCGGGTAATGCCGACGTAGGAATTATATTTTTGCCTTATTTTAGCCTGCGTAGCATCTTTCTGCGCAGGCTGATTTTTTTAGGAGGTAAAAAATGAAAAAAGAACGTGTTCATGTATTGGTGGAAAGTGCAATGCTCTTAACGCTTGGGGCTGTATTGGAGCTTGTAAGTAAATTATTGATCCCTGAAATGCCTTTCGGGGGGCAACTGACTTTAGCGAGTATGCTGCCGATTATTTTAATTTCATACCGCCATGGAGTAAGATGGGGCTTTTTCTGCGGTGTTGCATATTCAGTACTGCAGATGGGCCTTGGCATTAAGACGGTTTCTGCTGCATTTCAGCCGGGATATTTCGGCGAGGGAACCCTGATCTTAAATGCAATCATTATGGTGCTTCTTGATTATTTGCTTGCATATACAGTTTTGGGTCTTGGAGGTATTTTTAGAAATAAAATCAAAAATGCCGGTCTTTCCTTAATGTGTGGCGGCATTGTGGCGACTTTTGGCAGATATCTTGTCCATGTTTTGTCGGGTTATATTCTCTTTTCCGGATGGGCTGAGTGGTTCTTTACCCAAGAAGGATTTCCGGCATGGGGCGCCAAGCTTTGCGAAACTTTAGGCGCTGAAATGCTTGGGTTGACTTATAGTTTAGTATACAATGGGATGTATATGATTCCGGAAATCATAACAACCGCCCTTGCTGCATTATTGATTGCAAGGATCCCCAATATAGTAATTAAAAAATAAATAATTGAGGAGGAGACGAAAATCGTCTTCTCTTTTTTTATATTTTACTTTACAAATAGGTATATAATATATTATAATAACTATATATAAAATGAACTGGGAGTGTGATTTTTATGGCTGACATTGCTTATCGTAGAATTCTTTTGAAATTAAGCGGCGAAGCCCTTGCCGGCAAAAATAAAACCGGCATTGATTTTGACTATGTCTTAAAGATCGGTTCTCACATTAAGGAATGTGTGGAGCTGGGGGTTCAGGTTGCTATCGTTGTCGGCGGCGGTAACTATTGGCGCGGCAGAAGTAACCAGCAAATGGACCGTACTCGTGCGGATTACATCGGCATGCTTGCCACCACTATGAATGCGCTGACTGTGCAAGATGCATTGGCGCAGCATGGGCTTGATTGCCGCGTTATGAGCGCGATTGAAATGCGCCAAATTGCAGAGCCTTTTATTCGCAATCGTGCAATTTCTCATTTAGAAAAGGGAAGGGTGGTAATCTTCGCAAGCGGAACCGGTAACCCTTTCTTTTCTACCGATACTTGCGCAGCTCTTCGCGCAGCTGAGGTTAATGCAGATGTGATTTTCAAAGCAACAAATGTAGATGGTGTATATACTGCTGATCCGAAAAAGGATCCCAATGCAAAGAAGCTGCATCATATTCGCTATATTGATGTTTTGAAGGATCAGTTGCAGGTTATGGATAGTGCCGCTGCTGCTCTTTGCAATGATAATAACATTCCTATTTATGTTTTTGATATGTCCAACCCCGAGAATATTGTAGCTGCAGTAAAGGGTGAGGATATTGGTACAACAATTGATAAAGGAGAATAAAAAATGGCTAACTATACTGAATTTGAAGAAAAGATGAAGAAAACACTCGTTGCTCTGGGCAACGACTATTCCGGATTGCGTGCAGGCCGTGCAAATGCTGCAATCCTTGATCGTTTGCGTGTAGAATACTATGGTACTCCCAGCAAGATTAATGAAGTGGCAGCTGTAAGTGTTCCCGAGCCTCGTATGCTGATGATTCAGCCCTGGGATGCTTCTGTTCTTAAGGAAATTGAAAAGGCGATCCTTGCTTCCGATATCGGCATCACTCCCACCAGCGATGGTAAGGTCATTCGTCTGACTTTCCCTCAACCTACCGAGGAGCGCAGAAGAGAGCTTGCAAAGGATGCAAAAAAATATGGCGAGGATGCTAAGGTGGCAATCCGTAATGTTCGCCGCGATGCTTTGGATAAATTCAAAAAGCAAGAAAAGGCTCATGAAATTACGGAGGATGAATTGAAGAATATCGAGACTGATATTCAGAAGCTGACCGATAAATATGTGGCTGAAATTGATAAGATGGTCAGCGAAAAAGAAAAGGAAATCATGGCTGTATAAATTTTAATCACGGAGGTTGGTTATGGGTCTTTTTAAGAAAACAAAAGTGAATATTGATCCTGATCGCCTTCCAAACCATGTTGGAATTATTATGGATGGCAACGGCAGATGGGCGCAAAAGCGCGGTCTGCCGCGTTATGCAGGCCATGTGGCAGGAGCCAAAGTATTCAAAACCATTGCGTATTATGCGCGTGATATCGGAATCAAGAATCTCACTGTATATGCTTTTTCTACCGAAAATTGGCAGCGTCCTCAAGAAGAAGTATCCCGCATCATGAAGGTTTTGGAAGAATTTATTGATGACGCTTTGAATACTTTTGAAAAAGAGAAGGTTCGCATTCGCTTTTTGGGGGACACCTCGGTTTTTACCGGCGTGCTGCGCGAAAAGATGGACCGCATTGTGGCAGTAACAAATCATTTTCCCGGGCTTACCTTAAATATTGCCATGAATTATGGCGGGCAGCATGAAATTGTCCATGGAGTCAGAAAAGCGATGGAGCTTGCGCAAAAAGGGGAGCTTCATCCCGATGAACTCACTCCGAATGCATTTGGGAAAATGCTTTATTTTGACGATTGTGATGCAGTGGATTTAATTATTCGCCCCAGTGGTGAGCTTCGTTTATCTAATTTTCTTCTTTGGCAATCGGCCTATGCGGAGTTTTGGTTTTCCGATATTTTATGGCCTGATTTTAAGCCTGCTCATCTGGATCAGGCGATTCTTGAATATCAAAAACGCAATAGGAGGTTTGGCGGAGTATGATGAAGAATTTTTTGCAACGTCTCTGGACATCGTTTATAATACTCGGGATGTTTATCTTTTTGTTTGCAATTTCCGATTTTTCTCCTTTTTTTGAAATCTCTGTTGCAATTTTAATTTGCCTATGCTTGTATGAGGCTCTTACCTGTACGGGATGTGCCACCCAAAAGAAATTACTTATTCCGTGCTTGATATATGGTGCTGCTGTGCCGCTTTCTTTTATAGCAAAGGATTGGCTGTTTCCGGGCAGAAGCCCTTATTATGGCGTGATTATCGCATCTTTTATTTTTCTTTTGACACTCTTTGTCATTTTAATGGCAAATTTTGAGTCGACAAAATTTAGTGAAGCCACAATCGCAATGTTTGTAACCTTTGTAATCACCTGTTTTCTTACAAACATTATTTTCATTCGCAGAATCGAAAATCACGGCTTTTTCTATATGGTGCTTTGCATTGTTTGCAGCGCATGGTGTACCGATATTTTTGCATATCTTGTCGGCATCTTAATCGGTAAGCATCGCCCGTTTCCGAATATCAGCCCCAAAAAATCAATTGAGGGCTGTATCGGCGGAGCTTTATGCTCCATTGTTGTTTATTTTATTGCCTGCAGAATCTATCAGGGGGTTGCAGGGGTCGAGTTTAATTGGCTTTTAGTGCTCCTCTATAGCTTATGTTGCACTGCCATCAGCCAAATCGGCGATCTTTCCTTCTCGTATATCAAACGGTCTTATGGAATCAAGGATTTCGGGAAGGTCTTGCCGGGCCATGGCGGATTTTTGGATCGGCTTGATAGCTTAATTTTTATCGCACCAATGTTTTATGCATTGATTAATACTGAAAGTTTTATCGGGTGAGTGAAATGAAGAAAATTTCAATTCTCGGTTCAACCGGATCAATTGGTACCCAGACCCTTGCAGTTTGCAGGGATCTGGGCCTTTCCGTCGCTGGGCTTAGTGCGGGGCGAAATATCGATTTGCTGGAGCAGCAAATTCGCGAATTTCATGTGCCTCTTGCCAGCGTATATGATGAGAGGCAAGCGGAAAAACTAAAAGATAGACTGAGTGATTTCCCGTGCACGGTCCTTTCTGGTAATGAAGGGAATTGCGCTGTCGCACAAGCGCAAGATGCATCCATTGTTGTAACAGCCATGATGGGGATGATTGGTCTAAAGCCTACTCTTGCGGCAATTGAGGCGGGAAAAGATATTGCTCTTGCCAATAAAGAAACTCTGGTTTGTGCAGGGCAGATTGTAATGAAAAGGGCAAGAGAAAAAGGGGTTCGGATTCTCCCCGTAGATAGTGAGCATAGTGCTATTTTTCAATGCCTGCAAGGGAAGGGAAACAATCGAATCAAAAAAATCCTTCTTACCGCTTCCGGCGGCCCCTTCTTTGGTAAAAAAATCGAAGAGTTAGAAGGCGTTACAGCCGCTGATGCTCTTAAACATCCAAATTGGAGCATGGGCTCCAAAATTACCATCGATAGTGCCACTCTCATGAATAAAGGCCTTGAATGGATGGAAGCAAAGTGGCTTTTTGATATCACTGATGATCAAATTGAAATTTTGGTTCATCGGGAGAGCATTGTCCATTCGGCGGTTGAATTTTGCGATGATTCGATCATTGCTCAAATGCGCACACCCTCCATGTATTTACCCATAAAATATGCACTGACCTATCCCGCCAGAGAACCAAGCGGCAATTTCAATCTTTCTTTGGTTGGAAAAACCCTTCATTTTGAGCAAGCGGATGAGGATACCTTTAGCTGCTTGAAGCTTGCAAAGCAAGCAAGCCGTGCAGGCGGTTTACATCCGACGGTACTCAATGGTGCAAACGAGCAGGCGGTTGCGCTCTTTTTGCAGGGCGCTATTCCGTTTCTTGGAATTTCTAAGTTGGTAGAAGCTGCCTTGGGCGAAACCCCATCAGGGGATGGTTTAATATTGGACGAAGTGCTGGACGCTGATAATCAAGCGCGTAAAAAGGTCTTATCTATATTTGAAAAGGGCAAATTTTAATGCAAACTTTATTTAACATTGTAATCACTGTATTGGTTTTTGGGTTATTGATTTTATCCCATGAAGCCGGTCATTTCTTCACTGCGCTTTGGGCAAAGATTAAAATCCACGAATTTTCCATCGGGATGGGTCCGGCTATTTTTAAGCGAGAGGGAAAGCTTTGCCGATTTTGTATTCGTGCGTTTCCGATTGGCGGATTTGTCCAGATGGAAGGTGAAGACGGAGAGAGCGATGATGAGAATGCTTTTTCCAATAAACCAAAATGGAAACGTTTTTTAGTGCTGGTAATGGGCGCTGCAATGAATATCTTGATGGGCTTTTTGCTCATCTGCTGTATCAACGCGGCAACCCCTCGATATCCTACAACCATTGTAGCGCAATTTAATGAAAACGCTGTTTCTTCGGATGGCGGTTTGCGCGAAGGAGATAAGATTCTTTCGATCGATGATTATCGAATTTTCTCTTATATGGATATTTCATATGCTCTTACCAAAGATAGTAAAGCCGAGGATTTTACGATCACAGTAGATCGAAGCGGTGAAAAAGTTTGCCTTGAAGATGTGCGTTTTCCGAAAATCAACGATGAAACATACGGTTCTTTTTATGATACGGATTTTAAGGTCTATGGTGAAAATCGAAATGTATTCTCGGTATTTCGATATTCCTTTGGCTATACTGTCTCTGTCTGCCGATCGATCTATTCCTTTGTTGGATCAATCTTCACTTTAGAAGCAGACTACAGCCAAGTAAGCGGACCTGTTGGCACAGCGACGGCAATCGGCCAAAGCGCAACGATCGGTCTATCATCCTTGCTGATGATGATTGCCCTTATTTCCATCAATTTAGGTGTGATGAATCTTTTGCCGTTTCCGGCTCTGGATGGTGGGCGCATCCTTCTTCTTATCATTGAAGCGATTTTTAGAAAACCGCTCAATCCTAAGTTTGAAATGGCAATCAACGGAATCGGTTTAATTCTTCTGATGGGTTTGATGTGTGTTGTTACTCTTAAAGATATTATCGGATTATTTTAGGGGGAATTGATATGAGCAGAGAAGTAAAGGTTGGCAATCTGACATTAGGTAAAAAACGCATCTATGTGCAATCTATGCTCAATACTCTTGCAGGGGATCATGATGCTGCAATTGCCCAAGCAAAAGCTTTGGAAGAAGCAGGGTGTGATATCCTTCGCTTGAGTGTGCCTAATGAAGCTTCTCTTGAGACCATTCGACGCTTAAAGAAAGCGGTATCGATGCCAATTGTGGCTGATATTCATTTCGACTATCGGTTGGCACTGGCATCTGTAAAAGCAGGCGTTGATAAAATTCGCATTAATCCCGGAAATATCGGCTCTGATGAGAAGGTTAAGGCGGTGGTAGATGCGTGTAAAGAAAATCGAATTCCGATCCGTATTGGCGTAAATGGCGGATCTTTAGAAAAAGATCTTTTAGAGCAATATGGTGCACCTACTCCCGAGGCGCTGGTAGAAAGCGCAATGCGCCATGTGCGTCTTTTGGAAAAATTCAATTTTTATGATACGGTAATCTCCATCAAGAGTTCGAATGTTCCCAATATGATCAAGGCATATCGGCTTTTGAATCAGATCTGCGATTATCCTTTCCATCTTGGTGTAACCGAAGCGGGGACAAAGGAGATTGGAATCGTAAAAAATGCGATCGGTA
>JAZMZQ010000100.1:0-18986 GCA_045586045.1 Eubacteriales bacterium | reverse complement strand
AGGAGTTTTTTGACACGCTGGCCGCCGCTTGCGCGGCGGTATATTTATTATAATTTATTTTTTATGAAAAAGCAAGGATTAATCCAGAGCAGTATAGCCTTCGGGAGGAGTGATGCCGAGTGTTTTGCAGATATCGGCGTTATACTTCTTTACGGGCGCTTCGTCGTAAGCGATGGGCATTTCGGAAATATCCTTTCCGTCCTTCAAAATCTCAACTGCCATCTCGCCGGTCTTTTTGCCAAGATTATAATAATCAATGGAAAGGGTAGCGATTCCGCAACCGCCGCAGATGCCGGCCTCCCCTGCAATGATGGGGGTCTTGGTGGGCAATACAGCGTTGTTGATGGTCTCGGTGCAGGAAGCGGCGGTATTATCGGTGGGGATGTAGATTACATCGCATTTTGCAGCAGCTGCAGCAGCAATGTTGGCTACATCGTTGGAAGCGGAGAAGGAATAATCTTCTACCTTCAATCCCTTCTTTTGCAGATACTCTTTCACAACCTTTACCTGATAAGCAGAGTTGGGCTCTGCAGAGCAATAAAGCATCCCGACGGTCTTGGCATTGGGAACCAGCTCAAGGATCATCTCGGCCTGCTCGGTGAGAGGAGCAAGGTCGGAGGTGCCGGAAATATTTCCGCCGACCGTGCCGCTGAAATCATCGATCTCCAGTGCGACGCCATATTCGGTAACAGAGGTGCCCAAGATGGGAATCTCCAAGGTGGCGTTGGCGGCTGCCTGCAGAGCGCCGGTTGCATTTGCCATGATCAGATCCACATTTTTGGATACAAAATCGTTTACGATGGTAACGCAGGTATTATTCTCGCCTGCACCGTTCCCATCCAAGAAAGTTACATTCTCTTCGCCAAGGCCTGCGATCACCGCATCCTTAAAGCCTTTGGTGGCGGCGTCCAGCGCATCATGGGTTACCAACTGGCAAACGCCGATGGTGTATTTATCATCGGTGGCTTCCCCGCAGGAGGTGAGCGATACCATGGCAGTAGCCATCATTACAAGTGCCAGCAGAGCGGCAATCAGTCTTTTTGCTTTCATTTTAATGTTCTCCTTTTATATAACAATATCGCAGGAATGAATTCCTTTTGTTGTTTAAGACTTTAACACATAAAAGCGCTAAAGTCAAGGCTTTTTTACAAAAAAATCAAAAAAATTCCGCCCCGTGCAAAAGGGCGGAAAAATTGTTTATTTATTATTAGGAAGAATTCCATTCTCAGCCAGAAAAACAAAGAATTTTTGGGGTGTGGAAAAGTGATAGGTTTGATAGCCGCATCTTTGAGCACCCTCGATATTCACCAAGGTATCGTCCACAAAAAGGGTTTCCTCCGGCTTGAAATGGAAGCGGCGCGCTGTCTCCATAAAGATATCGGCATGGGGCTTGATCATGCCCATGCGGGAGGAAATGGCAAGGCCATCCATTTTTGCAAGGGGCGGGCAGGAGGGGGCAAAATCATCAAATTGCTCGGAAAAATTGGAGAGCAGATAGCAAGGATAACCGGCCTCATGAAGGCGGTCTACGATATCGGCCATTTCGGGGAAGAGGGGAAGGGCATAGGGCCATTTTTCCAAGAACGTATCAAAGACCGTCTCGGGAATATCCGGCATATATTCGCGCATCAGCTTGCCGATTTCATCTCTTTTATAATCACCGCGGTCATAGAGATGCCAAGGAGAGTCTGCGGCAAAAAAGCGCTTCATAACATCGGCGGCAAAGGCACTGTCGCCGGTGATCTCTTCAAATAATTCGCGGTAGCGTACATCCACAAAGACGCCGCCGCAATCAAATAAAATTTGCTTGATCATAATACCCTCCTATATTTAATATTGAAATTTTTGGATTGCTCAAGGGAGGAGCGTGTTTTCTTCGGTCAGCTGATCTCCGACCGATACTTTTGAAAAATATGAATCGAATACATCTCTTGCAACAGACCCAACATAATTACCGTGGGCCCCATGCTCCACAATGACGCTTACTGCAATTTTAGGATTTTCAGCAGGCGCAAAGGCTACGAATACACCATTGGCCGAGCCTTCAGGCACCGAGGCAGTACCGGTCTTGGCGCCGGCAGAGATGGAATAGGAAGCGCCGAATACGCCGGCGGCAGTGCCCCGCTCTGCGCAGGCGATCATTCCGTCGATGATGGCGTTGAAATTCTCGTCCTTCATTTTGAGATTATCGGCCACCTTGATTTTTTCATCCTCTAAGCATACGCCGGAGACCGCATCATAGATTCCTTTTACCAGATGGGTATTATAGCGGGTGCCGCCGTTTACAATAGTTGCTACATAATTGGCAAGCTGCAGAGGCGTAAAAAGATTATCCGATTGGCCGATGGCTGCTTGCAGGGTATCGCCGGGGTACCATGGCTCATCAATGGAGGCACGGTATTTCGGGCCTGCCAAAATGCCGGTAGCTTCTCCGATTTCCACGCCCGTCTTAATGCCGAGGCCTAATTTGACGCAATAGCGGTTGAGGGCATCAATCCCCAAGCGATCGGCCGATTCATAAAAATAATAGTTGCAGGAATTTTTTAAGGCATCCTCAATTCCTTGCGGGCCATGGCCATACCCGCGTTGCGTATAGATCCAGCAGCGAGGGCTGTAGCCTTCATATTTTACATACTTGCCCAAATCGTTGATCTTTTCATAGCGCCCGACCTTTTCCTCTTCCAAGGCTGCAATGCCGGTAGCCATCTTAAAGGTGGAGCCGGGGGCATAAGTGCCTAAAAATGCACGATTGAAGAGGGGGAGCTTTTTATCGGTAGCAAGCTTGGAATAATTGCTTTCATATTCATCTTGGGTATAGGTGGGATAGGTGGCGCTGGCCAAAATGGCGCCGCTGTTGACATCAATCACCACTGCTGCGCCCGCATCGGCATCTTCTCCATCCCGCCCCGGCTCATTGGCGCGGCGAACGATGGTTTCGATGCAATCCTTCAGAGAATTCTGCAAGACCTTTTGCAGCTTGCTATCAATCGTTAAGACCACATTGTTGCCGCTTTGAGGCTCTTTAAGAACCGTTACATTCAGCACTTTGCCATTGGAATCCCGCTCGATGACGCGGGTGCCGTCGGTGCCCTTGAGGGCCTCCTCCATGGCTTTTTCAATGCCGCTTTTTCCTACAGAATCATTCATTTTATAGCCTTTTTCTGCAAGTTCTTGATATTCCTCGGCATAGATTTTATCCACATAGCCCAAAAGATGAGGGGCGATGGAGGGATCGGTATAATAGCGGATGGGGCGGGTATCAATATCAACGCCCTTATAGAGATCGGAGAGCTGCTTAATGGTGGCCACGACATCTACGCTGACATTTTCGGCAAATTCATAGGGCGTGGAAAGGGAAAAGGCGCTGATCTCCATTTCATAGCGCACTCCGGCGATCTTGCGTTGCTCTGCTTTGGTATAGCCGGCAAGATCGTATTTTTCCACCAATGCGGAAAAACTTTCTTCGGCAGAGGGGGTGCCGCTTAATTTGGCTGTTTTCCAAAGCCTTGTAAGGGAGGAATCCTTCTTATCCGAGGTGGTATAAGAAAAAGGCGCTTCCTTGGTAAGAGGAAGGCGGTCATGATAGGTCGCTTTATGCTCTTCCAATAAGGAAATCAAGGAAAGGATGATGTCGTTTTGCTCGTCTTTGGGCATCAGGGCACGGGTAAAGCGGACACAATAGCCGGTGGTATTGGTTACAAGGCTGACGCCGTTGCAATCGAAGATACTGCCGCGGGAGGCGGTCAGATTTTCGGTGGAATAGATTTTTTGAGTGGATTGCTCTTTATAATAGTCTCCGTTGACCAGCTGAAGGCGAATCAAGGTAAATACATAGCTGATAAAGACCAAAAAGACCACTCCGATCACAATCGGATACCGATATTTACTGTTTTTAAGAGAAGTCATAGCAGCTCATCCTCCTCTTTACGGAATTTACGGTCAAAATAATAGAGGATACCGTAGAGGGGAAAAGCAAAAATTCCGGTGAAGAAAAAGGTGGGGAGAATGCGATGAAGAAGCGCAACTCCCAAGGAAATGCGTTCCCACAAGAGCAGGTGGAAAAGAAAATCCACCGCCTGCTGCAGGAATACGGCGATCAAAGCCACATAAATGAAGCTGATGAATTTGCGCTGCAGAAAAAGGGCTAAGGCAGCAGCAGTAAAATAAGCAATAAACATGAAAAGGATGCCGTCCAGCCCGACAAAGGAGGCGGTTACCATCTGAGAGAGCAGCCCCATACCCAAGCCAAACCAAAGGGCGAAATCCGCCGTCTCGAAAAAGGCAACTCCGATGGTGAGCAGCAGCAAAAGAGAAGGCGCACACCCTAAAAAGCGCACGCCGAAAGCCGGCACACTTTGCAAAAGAAAGCATACCAGCGTCAAAATGGTATATTCAATGATTTTTCGATAACTACGAGGCTTGCTAAACATTAGCGCTCACTTTCAAAATTGGTGATAACGAATACGGTGCTCACTTGATCCACCTGCACTGCAGGCTCTAAGACGGCGTATTTGGAGATGCCGTGGCTTTCGGTTTTAAGCTCTTTTACGCGGCCCAAAAGAATTCCTTTAGGGAAAATCCCGCCTACACCGCTGGTTTCTACCGCGTCCCCGCTTTGAAGGACCACATCGGTATTGAGATAAGCCAAACGAAGAAGATTTTGCTCCGAGAGGGAATAATCCCAATCCAATACCCCCACATCCTGCGTACGGGTAACAATTGCGCCCATCTCGCAGGAAGAATCCAGAATGGTGGTTACCTTACTCCAGGAAAGGCCGAGCTCATTAATGTATCCGACCACTCCGTCGGCCGTCATCACAAGGTCCTTTTCGGCCAGCCCGTCTGCCGAGCCCTTATTAAGGGTCAGGGTATGGGAATAGCCGTTCTGATCGCTGCCTACTACCAAGCAAGCGGCAAAATCAAAGTCCTTATGCTCCTCGGCGATCCCCAGCATGGCCTTGAGATTCTGATTCTCATTGGCGTAGGCTTCGGCATCCCGCAGCAGCTGGCTGATGCTGGCAAGCTCGTTTTTGAGCTTATCATTCTCTTTCGAAAGCGCATCATATTCTGTATAAGCCCGCACCAAATTACCGCCGTAGCGAATGACGGTGGAGCAAAAATTCTGCACCGGCGTGATGAGAGAGCCTGCCAGATTCTCAAAAAAGGTCAGATGCCCGTGGGCTGCAGTATCCAGCACCATCATACCCAAGAGCAGAAAGGCTACAATGCAGGCCGCTATGAAAGATTTTGTCTTCAAAAATGCCTTCATGGCTTATCGAGCAAGGGAGGCCCAAAGAAGGGGATTTTCCAAGCTTTTGCCGGTCCCGAGGGCCACGCAATCCAAAGGTTCGTCGGCAATATATACAGGCATACCGGTTTCTTTGTTGATCAATGCATCCAAGCCACGAAGAAGCGCACCGCCGCCGGTCAGGGTAATGCCGTGATCGATAATATCAGCTGCAAGCTCGGGAGGGGTATCCTCCAAGGTTTGCTTAATCGCGTCGATCACTACCTGCACATTCTCTGCCAACGCTTCTCTTACATGAGCGGCGCTGATATCAATATTTTTGGGCAGGCCGGAGATCAGATCGCGGCCGCGCACATTCATTGTGCTCTCTCCTGTATAGGGGAAGGCAGAGCCGATCTGGAATTTGATTTCCTCGGCGGTACGATCGCCGATCAAAAGATTAAAATGCTTTTTCACATAGGCAACAATGGCGGA
Organism: Eubacteriales bacterium; assembly: GCA_045586045.1. Taxonomy (GTDB): domain Bacteria; phylum Bacillota; class Clostridia; order Oscillospirales; family QAKW01; genus QAKW01. The sequence goes on along the minus strand of JAZMZQ010000100.1, from coordinate 13,264 downwards.
ATCGAAGGAATCTCCTGCCACTCTTACCGAGCGGGAGGAGACAATGCCGCCCAAGGAAATAACGGCCACCTCAGAGGTGCCGCCTCCGATATCAACCACCATGCTTCCGGTAGGCTCGCCAACAGGAAGCCCTGCGCCGATGGCAGCCGCCAAGGGCTCTTCAATGATTCTTACATCCTTTGCGCCGGTCTCATAGGCGGCATTCTCCACTGCCCGATGCTCCACATCTGTTACACCGAAGGGAATGCAGATGAGAATTCTCTTTTTGGTAAAGGGCGTATTGCCCATGGTTTTTTTCAAGAAAAAGCGCAGCATGGCGGCACCGCTCTCGAAATCGGCGATAACCCCTTCCTTCAGAGGGCGTACGGCACGAATACTATCGGGAGTTCTGCCGATCATCTCCTTGGCCTCTTGGCCGACTGCGACAACTCGATTATTGATGGTGTCGATGGCAACAACGCTGGGCTCTCTTAAAATGATGCCCTTTCCGCTGCGATAGACAATGGTATTGGCGGTGCCGAGATCAATGCCGATATCTGTATAATTCAAAAATTTCAAGGCGCTCAGCTTGGTTAAAAAATTGGTCTTTTTCATCTTTTACCTCTCTCTTGTATTTCTTGCAAATATGCTTCAAAGCGCTCGGCGGGGAAGCCTACCACATTGGTGAAGCTCCCTTCGATAAACGCTGCAAAATCACTATCTTGAATCCCATAGGCACCTGCTTTATCCATCGGAGAGCCGGTGGCAATATAGCGGCGAATGTCCTCTTGGGATAGGGGGCGAAAATGCACGGCGGTACATTCGGTGAAAATCTGCTCTTCCCCCAAATAGCGCAGATAGACGCCGGTATAGACATGGTGGGCGCGGCCGCTCAAGGAGAGAAGCATCTCGAAGGCTTCCTTCTCATCGGATGGCTTGCCCAAAATGACACCGTCTGAGCAGACAACCGTATCGGCGGCCACCAGCAGCCGATCCTGCTCCCCTTCAATGCTGCGGCCTTTGCCTGCCGCAAGGGTCTCTACATAGGCGGTCGGTGCGCTGAATGGCACCTGCTGCTCATCAAAAGCGGGGCTGACCACCTCCACTTGATGGCCCATCTCCTCTAAAATCTGCCGCCTTCTCGGCGATTGGGAGGCCAGCAGAATTTTCATTCGCTCAATCCGCCCTGCCCCAGCTCATATTGGCTCAAGCGGGCACGCAGAAGATCATTTTCTTCTTTCAGACGGTCAATCTGCTCCTGCAATTCTTTTGCTTCGGCGGGAGAGGTGCCGGCATGCTCTAATTGATAAAGGTAGCGGCGGATTTCCTCCCGAAGACGGGCGCAGGAAGCCTTGTTTTTCTCGTTTTCATCGCAAAAGTCCAGTGCGCAAAGAATGGATGCGGTGCTGAGGCTGAGCTTATTATTGCTTTTCAAAAGGGTGCGGATCTTTTCATCCAATGCCGCTGCAAGGCCTAAGGTATACTCTCTGGATTCTTCGGTCATGACAACAAATTCATTGCCTGCAACGGAGATGCTGATCTTATTTCTCCCCATGATATTGTCCTCCCCTTACTCATTATTATTCTATTATAATAGATTCTTTCTCATATTTCAAGATAATATTTGACATGCTTTAGGGAAAATATTATAATAGATTACCGAACGAGGTGAAAATAATGGAATTTTTCAGTTATATGGCTTCCGCCTTCGGGCAGGTGGCAATCCTTGCAGTGCTGGTTATTGTAGGCTATATTTGCGATAAAACCAAGCTTTATACTCAGGCAGTATCCCGCAGCTGCAATGATCTTCTGTTTTATATTATAACGCCTGCGGTGATCATTGATTCCTTTTTGAATGTGAAATTCGAGCAGGAAAGCGCCCTTTCTTTTTTGGCAGCCTTTTTGATCTTTGGCCTCTTTCATGGCGGGGCGGCGCTTTTGGTTCGCCCGCTTTATAAAAAAGCAGGGGAGCATCGGGCCATCTTCCGCTATGCCACCATGTTTGGCAATGTGGGCTATATGGGCCTGCCTCTTGCAAAGGCAGTGGCAGGGGATCTGGGGGTCTTTTATGCCAGCGCGGGAGTGGCGGTTTTTAATATTTTTGCCTTCACCTATGGCATCCGCCTGATGGATCGGGAGCAGGCAGGCTTCCAACTGAAGAAATTAATTTTGAACCCCGGCTCCATCGGAATTATCGTCGGGATCCCGCTCTTTTTGCTGCGGGTGGAATTGCCGGCCCTTTTGGCAACGCCCATCACTTATCTCGGCAGCCTTAATACCCCCCTTGCCATGCTGATGTTCGGCACCTATCTTGCCAATACCGATCTATTGGGAATGTTTCGCAGAAAAGAGAATTATGTTGTCGCGCTGTTGAAGTTATTGCTCATGCCTCTTTGCACCTTGGGAATCCTTTGGTTGGTCGGCGTAAGGGGGGTTCTTTTGCTTACCGCCGTAGTCCTCTGCAGCGCTCCTACAGCAAATAATACGGTTATGTTTGCCGCCAAATACGGGCAGGATACCGGCGTTGCCTCCAAGGTCTCAGGATTTACAAGTGTCCTCTCCATCATAACAATGCCAATCTGTATCGCCCTTGCAGACTTTCTCAACTAATAATCAAAAAAACTCGACCCATGGGGGTCGAGTTTTTTCCTTAACGGCCCGCCTTTGGCGGGCCATATCACTTTTGCGAAGCAAAAATATCACTCGCGCTTAAAGCGCGAATATCACTGCGTCGTAAGACGCAATACCACTGTAAGGCGAATTTCATTCGCCTTACAATACGCCTCTGTAATAAAGCCCTCTTGTATATTCTTTCGGCGTTTCTTTTGCGCCCTTACGATATTGATGGATGATCTTCAAGATTTCATCAGGTCGCTCGTCTGTAAAAAGAAGCCGCCCGAAGGCCACCCCTGCCGATTGCCATTCCCGATTACGGTCGGCAAGGAAAAGGGGCGCATTATTAAAGAGGGTATTGGTGCAACGGTGGCCGCAGGCAATGGGAAAACGGCGGCCGGTGCGGTCGGTGATGGTGCCGCCTGCGCCTTTGCGGCAGGGGCCGATATTTTTAAGGATACAATTGACCGTCTCCATCAAAGGCAGCCGCCCGTAGACGATGATTCCCGTAGGGAGGGGCTTGGGAATCTGCCGAAGCTGCTTGAGGGTCAGCTCAAAAGAAAGGGTTACTTCGGAAAGATAGGGAGAAAGGGCGCCAAGGCTATGGCCGTTGGCAAGATTGAGCCCGTAGTCTCCATGGAGTGTAAAGCCCATTTTTTGGAGAGGCAGAATCTGCCCTATATTGCGGATCAGCCCATGGCGAAACCCTGCACCATAGAGAGTGCCGGCCAGCGAGAGCAACTCTTTTTCGCTGATGAACGCAGGAAAGAAGACACCGCAGTTCGGCTCTTTGCCAAAGGGGATGCATTGCTCCGGCTTTGCGGCATTAAGCCAGCAAAAATCAAGGTTTGCCAGAGCCTCTTTCTGCAAATTTTCGGGGCGATGATACCATCCTTCTAAGCGCGGCTCTCCTTGATAATCGGCCTTGGGAACGGGGGAGACCCCTTGGGGAATAAAGGGATGGGCTTTTGGCGCAAAATAGGCGGTCAGGCGGGAGATGGCCTCTCTGCGCAGAGCATTAAAAGCGGCGGCAGAATAAAAGAGATCATGCTCGATGCGTGCCGTGAATTTTTCGAGGTAGAAAGGCGTGCCGCCCAGCTTGCCCAAAGAGCGTGCTGCATCTTCTTCGGTGATCTCTCGCTTAAGGGCGGGAGCAGGTGCTTCCGGCTCTATGGAAAAGGTATAGCCATCGCAGGTCGTCTCCAAACGGCAGTAGCCCTCTCGCATGATGAGATAGAAAGAGATCCCTCTTTTTTTGGGCTCATAGCCTTCCTCCAAGGTCTTGGAAACAGCGGCAACCGCTGCTTTATAATCGGCATATTCTGTCTTGGTCTTGGTGCCGAACATTTGGGGGCCTAAGCGGCCGGTCAGATAGCCGTCTGTAAATCCGCCCCTTGCAAAAATGTGCGCAAGGCGGGTGATAGTCTCCGGGGTGGCAGAGGCGCCGTCGATGCAATTCCGATAGGCGGCGGTAACGCTTCCTACATACTCGGGTGATTTCAACCTTCCTTCAATTTTCAAAGAAGCAACGCCCGCCTCTTTGAGGGCGGGAAGATGCTCAAGGGTGCAAAGATCCTTGAGGCTCAAGGGATATTGCTCCCCTTCATAAGGCAGGCGGCAGGGCTGCGCACAAAGGCCTCTGTTGCCGCTTTTTTGGCCTGCCACTGCGGAAAATAAGCAATTTCCGCTGCAGCTCATGCAGAGCGCTCCATGGGCAAACACCTCAATTTCCAATCCGCATTTGCAAAGTTTAGCAATCTGCTCAAGAGGCAATTCTCTCGCCAGTACCACCCGCGAAAAGCCCAGTTCCTTCAAAAAAAGGATGCCGCTTTCGGTATGAATATTCATTTGAGTGGAGGCATGAAGGGGCAAAGAGGGGCAAAGCGCGCGGAGCATTTTGGCTGCGCCGAGATCCGATACAATGGCGGCATCGGCGCCGCTTTTTGCAATGTCCTCTGCAAGGGCATAAAGCTCTTCTGCCTCATCCTCCCGCACCAGCGTATTGACGGTTACATAGACTTTTACCTTTCTCAGATGGCAATAGGCCACGATCTCTTTGAGCGCATCTCCCTCAAAGCCCGAGGCGGTGCGGCGGGCATTGAGAGTTTTCCCGCCTAAATATATGGCATCCGCTCCGTTGCGAACGGCACTGACAGCCGCTTCAAAATTTCCTGCAGGTGCTAAAAGCTCCATCCTTCCGCCTCCTTTTCGGTGATTACTGCCATTTATTATATAAAAATCCGAGGAATATTTCAACACCAACTTGACTATTAGGTGAAAAAAGGTTAAAATAAAGCTATTAAATTAGTTTGGAGCATGAGGAATGAACAAAATTACCGTTTTCTTTCGTAAATACGGCCATAAGATTCTCACCTTTACCATCGGGCTGGTGTTCCTTTCTGTCTGCGTTGGTGGCGTGGTATTGGGCGGAATTCGTGTCTATCATATGTTTCGTCCCGCCCATATTTATGAAGATGGGGTGGATCCCGATCTCATTTCTGCCGGAGCAGCCTTTGATGAGCTGAGAGACGCCGGTCTTAAAGAGGGTACAAAAGAATTTTTTACTCAATACATTGCAAATTTTGTGGCGCAGGATTTTCCTAATTTTTCCGATCCTGTGGGCCTGAATCCCGATTATTTTATCTCCTATGGTCTTTGGCAGGCGATTAAGGTCAATGGGCAGGGGGTTTATTCCTTCCGCAATAATGATGCATTCTTGGTACCGAGAGCGGATGTGGAAAAATACGGCCTTTATAATTTCAATTATGCAGGAAAAATCAAGCATAAGACGGTAGATATCTGCGGAAAATTCACCTATGATAAGCTCAGCCGCTGCTATAAGGTAAGCACCGAGGTTATGGATGAGGAATATCTGGTCCCCAGCATTCTGGAGGTAAAGAAGGATGAGAAGACCGGCTATTATACCTTGCTGGTCGACTGCTATTATAGCGATCCTCTGACCGAGACGGATGTAACGCAGGATGCTACCCGCTTTGCCAAGCGGCTTTCCATTGTCTTGCGGCCGGTGGAGATGATTTCTGATCCTGCTGCCGAAGCCGCAGAAGAGGAAGCCCCCAATACAGTTATTGATTATCAATATGTCTCCTGCACCTTGGTGGATGAGACTTTGGATCAAAATAAGTAAGGAATAAGAGAGCGGAGCAACCGCTCTCTTTTGGTATGATGATGGATCTGAAAAAGGAAGGCTCAGCCTATCGGGCCTATCGCACCCGTGCCTATCGCAATAAATATGATATTGCCCTCGTTTTCGGGGGAAAAAGCTTCACCTACGGAACGTTGCTCTCCGGAGCGGAGCAGGCTTATAATACCTTCCGCCAGATGGGCCTTGAGCCGCTGGAGCGAATCTGCATCTGGCTGCCCAATTGCCCCGATCTGCTGCGCATTTTTTATGGGCTCTCCCGCATGGGCGCAATCGGGGTTTTTGCCCATCCCGATGCTGCTCCTGCGGAGATCATCAAGCAGATGGAGGCGACGGGAGCTGCCCGCTTGATTACCACTGCCCAAAATTATGAGGCCTTTTGCCGCTATGCAGGTCCTTTGGGGGCGGGAAAGATCAGTTTATGCCGCCCTGAGCGGGATATGAAGGGGCAGGCTTTGTGCCTTTACCGGCAAAAAAATCCCGCCTCCGAGGATTTATTTGAGCTGGATTTTTTGGATCAACAGATGGAAAAAAATCATTACCATGCAGGGGACTCCGCTTATCTTGATCCCTCTCAGCCGGCGGCAATTTTATTTGGGAGCAGCAGCTTTTTGCAGGCAAAGCCGGTGGAATATTTGCCTGCTGAGCTTTATGAGAAATCCCAACTGTTTTATGGCAAAAATGAGGCTGCAAAGAGCGTATATATCGAGCATTCTTTCGCCTTTGAGGGGGGCTTTCTTGCAGCCCACGGCGCTCTCTGCCTTGGGAAAACCGTTCTTTGGGGCATGGAAGAGGAGGCTGTGGCACTTTTGAAGAAAAATCAGCCTGATCTGATTGTGGCCACCGAAGAACTTTTTTGGCTGCTTCGGCAGAGGGCAGAGGAATTTCGCGGCCGATGGAAGAATCTGCAGGGCGGAATTCAGATGGGCAGAGCGGTCAGCCCGCTGATGGCAAAATATGCACCGCGCGCATTGGAAAAGATGGGCGGGAAAGGATGCTTTTCCGAAAGCGCGGCGGAACTGAAAATTTGCGAAGAGCCGTTATGCTTTATGGGCGATTTCGGTGTGCGCCTTGCGGATGTAGAGGCGGTTGTCTCGAGTTTTGACGGGGTGGAAAAATGCCGTTGCGTGGCTGCGCAGGGCGGTTTTATTCTGCAGATCACGCCTCAAAAGAAAGGGGATCAGCAGTTGGGCGCTGCGTTGATCCGGCGTTGTCGGCGGGAGCTGGGGCTGCAGCATCTTCCCAAAAAAGTGGAATTTATAGGATAAAACATGCAGAATTTGATAGTTTTTTTTGTAAAAAATCTTTACTAATAAAAAAGTATATGATAAAATACCAATGTTAAAATTTGATTGAGGAGGGAAAAATGGGGACTGTCATCAGTATCGTTTCCGGCAAAGGCGGCGTCGGTAAGACCACCATTTGCGCCAACTTGGCCTTTGCATTGGCTCAAAGCGGGCGTACAGTGATTGCCATCGACGGCGATATGGGCCTTCGCAATTTGGATATCCTTCTTCGGATGGAGGATAAGAGCGCTTATGATCTTCTGGATATTCTGGAAGAGCGCTGCCCCATCAGCAAAGGCATCAGTGCCCATGATTTATACCCCAATCTGCATTTCATCTCGGGTGCAGATGACTATAATGCTAAAATTGATCGCGGCGCTTTTCGTAAGCTTTGCCGCTATCTGGCAGATCATTATGAATATGTCCTGATCGATGCCCCTGCAGGGGTGGGCGAAGGCTTCAAAGATGCCGTCTTCTGCGCCCATCGCTGCATAGTAGTCTCCACCCCCGATCTTACCGCAGTGCGGGATGCATCCCGCACTGCCGCCATCATTTTGGCAGAGCGGAAGATGAGAGTGGAGTTGATTATCAATAAGGTCCGTAAGCAGATGATTAAAAAAGGCTATCTGCAGAACGTGGATCAGGTGATGGATTCGGTGGCACTTCCGCTGATCGGCCTTGTACCCCATGATGAGGCGGCAGTAATCAGCGCCAATCAAGGAGAAGTATTGGCGGGGAAAAAGAGTGTGATCGGCCGTGCATTGATCAATATCGCAGGGCGCCTGCAAGGGGAGGATATTCCGCTGGCGCCTTTCTGGAGAAAGAAATAAGGAGGTCAAAACGAAAGAATGAATATTGCTTTAATTGCCCATGAAAAGAAAAAGGAATTGATGGTGCAGTTTTGTATTGCCTATGCAGGAATTCTTGCCAAGCATAATCTTTGCGCTACCGCCACCACCGGTAATCTGATTGTGGATGCAACCGGCCTGCAGATCAATAAAGTATTGAGCGGGTCCCATGGCGGCGAGGATCAGATCGCAGCGCGGATCTCCTGCGGGGAAATTGATGCTTTGCTGTTCTTTCGGGATTCTCTTACCCCCACCACCAGAGAGCGGGAGGAGCAGAATATCTTCCGCCAGTGCGATGTGCATAATGTCCCTTATGCGACCAATATTGCTACGGCTGAGGTGATTATCATGGCCCTTGATCGAGGCGATCTCGATTGGCGGGAGATTGATAGAGAATAAATTTTTATCCTCGCTCTCTTTTGGGGAGTGAGGATTTCTTGCGTAAAATCGGCAAAAAACCAAAGTAGAACATTGAAGTGAGGAATGAGAAATGGCTCAGATTACCGCCCCTAAGGGCACGCAGGATCTGCTGCCGCGGGATAGCTACCGCTGGCAATGGATCGAAGGAATGATCAGAAATTTATGCGCTCAGTATGGCTTTCGGGAGATCCGTACCCCCGTCTTTGAGCATACGGAAGTCTTTGTACGGGGCGTAGGGGAAACCACCGACGTGGTAACCAAAGAAATGTATACCTTTGAGGATAAGGGCGGCCGCTCGGTTACCCTTCGTCCGGAGGGGACCGCCGGAATTGTGCGGGCGTTTGTGGAAAACGGGCTCTTTAATGACGCTCTGCCCGCCAAGCTTTTTTATCTGATTCAGTGCTTCCGCTATGAGCGGCCTCAAAAAGGGCGGCTGCGCCAATTCAATCAATTCGGTATTGAGCTTTTCGGCGCCCCCGATCCCATTACGGATGCCACGGTGATCTCCTTGCCTTATCGCCTCTTCAAGGAGGTAGGGCTGAAGGGAATCTCCTTGGAGCTGAATTCCATCGGCTGCAAGGAATGCCGCGCAAAATACAGAGAAGCGTTGATCGCCTATTTTGAAAAGGATCAAGAGCGCCTTTGCGGCACCTGCCTTGAGCGATTGGAGAAGAATCCCATGCGGATTCTCGATTGCAAGAGTGAGGTCTGCAAAGAGGTATCCAAGGATGCCCCTTTGATTACCGATTTCCTCTGCGAGGAATGTGAGGCCCATTTTAAGGCGGTGCAGGAATATCTGGATGCGCTGGACATTGAATATAAAATCAATCCTCGGATTGTGCGGGGGTTGGATTATTATAATCGCACCGTATTTGAATTTGTCAGCAACGAGATCGGTGCGCAAGGGACGGTCTGCGGCGGCGGCCGTTACGATGGCATGACCGAGCAATTCGGCGGCGCCAGCCAATCGGGAATCGGCTTTGCCATGGGGCTGGAGCGATTCATGCTGGTATTGGAGCAGGCAGGAATTGAAGCACCAAAGCCTCAGGATTGCGATCTCTTTATCATCCCCTTGGGCGAGAGCGCCAAAAAAGAAGCGGTGAAAATCGCAAGCCGCCTGCTGGATGGCGGAATGGGCGCTCAATATGATTTAATCAGCCGCTCGGTAAAGGCGCAGATGAAATATGCCGATAAAATCGGCGCAGCCGCTACCATGGTATTGGGCGATAGCGAGCTGGAGCAAGGGGCGGCAAGAATCAAGAGAATGGCCGACGGCGCGCAGGAGGAAATCTCCCTTGAAGCGCTGAACGCAGAATGGTTGGAGGAATTTTTAAGATGAGAAGAACCGATTATTGCGGTGAGATCACCGAGGCTCATATTGGGAAAAAGGTAACGGTATGCGGTTGGGTGCAGCGCCAAAGAGATTTGGGCGGCCTGATCTTTATCGATTTGAGAGATCGCACCGGCTTGGTGCAGCTGCAGTTTGATGAGTCTGTCAATAAGGAAGCCTTTGAAATTGCCTTTGGCGTACGCAGCGAGTATGTCTTGGAGGTTTGCGGCACTGTCGCAAAGCGGGGCGGAGCAGTCAATCAGAATCTGAAGACCGGCGCGCTGGAGATCATCGCCGATACAGTGAAGGTATGGTCCAAGGCCAAGACCCCTCCTTTTGAAATTGTGGAGAATAGCAATGTAAACGAAGAGCTGCGGCTGAAATACCGCTATCTGGACCTTCGCCGCCCCGATCTGCAGGGCAATATTCTGATGCGCCATCGGATTGCCAAGGTAACCAGAGACTATTTTGATGAAAACGGCTTCATCGAGATTGAGACCCCTATTCTGATGAAATCGACCCCCGAGGGGGCAAGAGACTATCTGGTCCCCAGCCGCATCCATCCGGGCACCTTCTATGCCCTGCCTCAATCTCCTCAGATCTATAAGCAGCTTTCCATGGTAGCAGGCTTTGATCGTTATATGCAGATTGCGCGCTGCTTCCGTGATGAGGATCTGCGGGCCGATCGGCAGCCGAAATTCACCCAGATCGATTTGGAGATGTCTTTTGTAGATATGGAAGATGTCTTGGAGATCGGCGAGGGCTATATGAGCCGCCTCTTCAAAGATGCACTGGGCGTTGAGATTTCTTTGCCTCTGCCTCGCCTTACCTATAAGGAAGCCATGGAACGCTACGGTTCCGATAAGCCGGATGTGCGCTTCGGGATGGAGCTTTTTGATATCAGCGATATCGCTAAGGATTGCGGCTTCTCCGTATTCAGCGGTGCAGTAGAGGCCGGCGGTAGCGTGCGGGGTATTAACGCCAAGGGCGGCGCCGCCAAGCTGACCCGCAAAGAGATTGATAAGCTGACCGAGCATGCCAAGGGCATCGGTGCCAAGGGCCTTGCTTTCATTCGCTGGACGGCCGAGGGCATCACCTGCCCCTTCTCTAAATTCCTGAGCGAGCAAGAGCTGCAAGCGATTCTGACCCGTGCGGGCGCAGAAGAGGGGGATACCATTCTCTTTGTGGCAGATAGCAAAAACAGCATTGTATTTGGCACTTTGGGCGCTTTGCGTACCATTGTGGCGGATAAATTGGAGGTGGAAAAGAAGGGCTATGCCCTCCTTTGGATCACCGAATTCCCCTTCTTTGATTGGGATGAGGATCAAAATTGCTGGGTAGCCATGCACCATCCCTTCACCTCTCCGATGGATGAGTGCCTTCCCTATTTGGAGGAGGATAAATCCAAGGTGCGGGCGAAGGCTTATGATCTGGTGCTCAATGGGGTGGAGCTGGCAAGCGGCTCGATCCGTATTACCGATCCCGATCTGCAGAGCAGAATGTTTAAGATGCTGGGCCTCTCTCCCGAAGAAGCCCATCAGAAATTCGGCTTCCTGACCGATGCATTCCAATACGGCGCACCGCCCCACGGCGGTATGGGCATCGGCTTGGATCGGCTGGTGATGCAGATGCTGGGCCTCAAGAATCTGCGGGATGTGGTGCCCTTCCCCAAGGTGCAGAATGCTTCCGAGCTGATGAGCGAATGCCCCTCCAATGTATCCGAAGAGCAGCTTCGGGAGTTGGGGATTGCCATTATCAAGGAAGAGCAGTAAATTTACAAATCGTTCATAGCATAAAAGAATGGGCTATGATAAAATGAAAGCGTAAAAGATAAAATTTTAAGGAGAAAATCCATGATCGAGGTAAAAAATATCGTTAAAAAATACGGCGATAAATACGCAGTAAACGATGTTTCCTTCAAGGTGGAGACCGGCGAGATCGTAGGCTTTTTGGGCCCCAACGGCGCAGGAAAATCCACCACCATGAATATCCTTACGGGCTATCTTTCCGCTAATAGCGGCACCGCTGTGATCGACGGTGTGGATATTCTGGAGGATCCTACTGCCGCCAAGCGGATGATCGGCTTTTTGCCGGAGCAGCCGCCCCTTTATATGGATATGACGGTAAGGGAATATCTGAATTTTGTATATGATCTGAAGGGCTGTAAATTTCCGCGCAAGGAGCATCTTCGGGAGATTTGCGAGCTGATCAAAATTCAGGATGTATACGACCGCATGATCAAAAACCTTTCCAAAGGTTATCGGCAGCGGGTAGGCTTTGCGCAGGCGCTGGTGGGCAATCCGCCGGTGCTGATTCTGGATGAGCCTACTGTGGGCCTGGATCCGCGGCAGATTATTGAAATTCGCAATCTGATCAGCCGCTTGGGCAAGAAGCATACGGTCATCCTCTCGACTCATATTCTGCAGGAGGTGCAGTCGGTATGCGATCGGATCATTGTCATCAATAAAGGGCGCTTGGTGGCCGATGGCAATGCCGATACCCTTACTTATAATACCGCAGGTAACCGCCGCTTGGTCGCGCGGATTGCGGGCGGCAAGGCAGAGATAAAAAAAGCCATCCGCGGGATGGACGGGGTTCTTTTTATTGATGAACTTCCGCAAAAGGAAAAAGGCACCTATGAATTTTTGATCGAGGCGCATCCTTCGGTAGATATCCGCAAGCCCCTCTTCCGTATGCTGGCAGAGCGGGGCTGGGTATTGATGGGGCTGAAATCCATGGATATGTCCTTGGAGGATGTCTTTGTCAATTTGATTACAGGGGAAGGAGGCGCTGAAGAATGATCGCAGTATGGAAAAGAGAGCTGCGCTCTTATTTGAAATCTCCGGTAGGATATGTCTATCTGTTTTTATATCTGATTATCATGGGCGCTTGCTTCAGTATCTTCAATGTGGCAAGATATAATTCCGAGGTCAGCTATTATTTCTACTATAGCTGCTATGTCTTGATTCTGGTGGTGCCGATTCTCACCATGAAGCTCTTTCCGGAAGAGCGGCGCAATAAGACGGATCAGATTTTGATTACAGCGCCGATCAGCATTACTCAAATGGTTTTGGGCAAATTCTTTGCCGCCTATTCCATGTTTTTGATCAGCCTGATTCCCAGTGTCTTTGCAGTAGGCTTTTTGGCGGTCAACGGCTATATTGAGGGTGGAATACTTGCAGGCAACTATATCGCCATTCTGCTTGCGGGCGCAGCTTATATTGCTATTGCCATGCTGATGGCCTGCATTACCGAAAGCCAGATTATCGCTTTTATGATGGGCTTTTTTACCTTGCTGATCTTTGCCATCTGCGATGTGATCAGTACCGTGATCAATAATAGCTTTGTAACCAAGCTGGTAAATGTGATCTCCATCACCTCCCGCTTCCAAAAGCTATCCACCGGCCTCTTTGATTTCTCGGCAATTTTCTATTTTCTGAGTATTACCACGGTATTTCTCTTTTTAATTATTCGCATCATTGATAAGAGGAGGTGGAGCTGATGGAAAAGAAAATGTCCTTCTTTAAGAGCAGAAAATTCAAATACGGCTCTCTCTCTACCGGCCTTACCATCGCATTTGTGGCGGTGGTGATCATTGTGAATGTCATCTTCACCCTGCTGGCAGATA
>JAZMZQ010000099.1:0-12198 GCA_045586045.1 Eubacteriales bacterium | reverse complement strand
GGAATTTTTGCTCAATTTGGATGAAGCAAGGCTGCCGCCTTGCGAGAACAAATTGGGTGAAAAGTACCGAAATATGCCGCTTTGCGGCGGGTTCAAGTTTAATTGCTCACCCTAACCGCGCCAAGATGGCTGCCACTTCAGCGCGGGTTATGGGATCATTGGGGCGAAAACGCTTTCCGTCGCCTACCATATAGCCCTTTTCGGTAACATATTCCACCGCCTTCTTGGCCCAAGAAGGAATTTCCGAAGCATCGGCATAAATCACCTTTGCTTTTTCCTCTTGATAGGGAATTCCCAAGGTCTTTAAGAACCCTTTTGCGATGGCTTTTCCGATGATGATTTGCTCTTCCTTTGTATCCATCCAAGCGAGATCTTCTTTGTGATCGATAAATCCACATTCTATAATCACCGCCGGAGCATCGGTATTGCGAATAAATGCAAAATAATCCTTGCCGTCGGAGCGGGTTTTGGTCTTGCAGCCACGGCTGTTTTGCCCGATTTCCCCAAGAGCTCCCAAAACGGCGGTGGCAAGTATTTTACCTTTACCCCCATTGACGGTATGATAGATCTCTGCTCCATTCCCGCCGCCTGCATTGATATGGATATCAGCAGAAAAATCTGCATGGAATGAATTGGATTCCGCCACCTTGGCGGCAATTGTCTGATCCTGATCGCTTTCTCGGGAGAGCAATACCTCTACCCCATGGCGCCTTAATTCTGCAGCGCAGGCTTTTCCGATGGAAAGAGCCAGATCCTTTTCATAGTATTTTCCTGCCACAGCGCCGAAATCTGCTCCGCCATGGCCGATGCCGAGATAGATTTTAGCCATTCTTATTTCGTCCCTTCAGCGTATCTTTATAGGCATCCGCCAAAATGGCGGCAGAGGTGAAGGAATTATTCTTCCACCAACTCCAGATGCCGGCCGCCGCTGTTATAACTGCGCTGAGGCCTTGATAGGCTTCCTCTTCACTGAAAGGAAGGGGATTTCGGCCGATTGCTGTCAAAATTTGATTGATCAATGTAATTAAAAGAATCCCTGTACGGATCCATGTTTCTTTGCTGACTTTCACGCCAATACCTCCTTAATAATTTGCACAACATTAACTCCCACTCCGGCACAAAGCAGGATCAAAAGCCCCACGCCCAAAAAACGAAGCAACATTCTGCCGCCATTGGTTTCCAAGAATGCAAAGGGGCTTCTGCTTTCCAAGCGATCCAATCGCTTATCCTGCTTTTCCAAAAGTTGAGAAACCCGATCCACCGCCGCTGCAAGCTGGACGGTTGCGGTGCTTAATTGATCGAGTTTTTTGGAATGGTGATCCAATCTTCGGTCGGCACGTTGCTGCATCCGCTCCAAACCATCACTGCGCATACTGCACCATTCCCTGCTCATCGACTCCATTACTGATCCTGCAACTCCCATTTTCGCTTGAGCTTCGCGATGGCAAGCTGATATTGATATTCCTGCTCTGCCAGCTGCTTTTTCTGCTGATTACTCAATTTAGAAAGATCAATATCATATTGATGGGCAAGCTTTGAGAGCTCCAGTTCCTGCAAATGATCTTGCAGATCCAACGCCTTCTCTTGCTGATATTTTTGCTGATTCAACGCCTTCTCCTGCTGATAGCCGATCTCATTTTCCTCTCGCTCACGATCATGCTCCAGCTGCCCTTGAAGCAGATCATGCTTTCTCTTCGCTTCATTCTCATAGAAGGTAGAATAACCGTCGCTCAAAAGCTCAGCCACTTCTGTCTGCAGTTTATTCGCCTCGGAAAGGGCATTTGCTTTGGCATCCAGCTGCTTAAGATCCGCCTCCATCAGATCATTTTGACGGTCAAGAAGAGCCTGATAAGCATTAGCGGCAGCCTGATTGAGGGCAGTGGCAGTGATCACATCGGCAATGCCGGTATTCTCAAGACCTCTGGTCAGAAAGCCATCCTGCGCCAGCCGCTTGGTATTCCAAACCGAGGATCGTGCGGCAGTTTGATTTTGCTCGCTCTCCCGTTCAATCCGCTCCCGCTCCTCAGCAAGCTCCTTCATGGTAGTTTCATACCCCGCGGCAATTTGATTCATTCCACTTGCAGCATAGTGATCAACAATGGCTTTATAGCCATCATAACCGGAAGAAGTATCGGCACTTCCCAAAAGACGATAGGTGCTTCCGTCTGCGCCGCCGGAATAGCCGGCTTTACTACGAACCTGCTCCGCACGTGCGTGGGCGGCGCTCATCCCCGCCCGATCTCCTGCCGCTTGGGCGGCACGATAGTCGCTTTGCGCCTTTTTGATTTCCGCCAATTGAGAATCCGAGAGCAATAATTGATCATATACACTCATTTTCTCACATCCTCCCTTCCAATTCATCGGCGTTGCCGAAGAAGGTTTCTTTTCGGTCGAGAAGGATTGCAAAAAAGCGTGTGCCATCCGGATTGGCTGCACGGACCTCCGAAAGCGCTTCCTCATTTAGGGAATCAAATACAAACAATCTGCGGCGTTCCTGCTGCAATGTATCCATCGCCTGATTAAATCGCTCTCGAATATCGCCGCTATCCAGCTTTGCCTTCATTTGAGCAGCCGAAAGCTGCGGACGATCCTCCAGCGCAATCACACTTTTTGCTGCCAATTCCTCCTCTGTAAATTTAAGATCAGTCAAAGTCATTTGACCCATCCTCCTTTTTCATAACTTATTCTGACGCCCCAAAGAAGAGGCGCCTCATTTCCTTTCAAGGTAAATCGGAAATAAAGATATGCCGCCGAAACAGAGCGGGTAAGCAAGGATAGCCATTCTTGCTCCCTCTTTCCGGAAAAGGAAATTCTGCCAAAATCCCAATTTGAAAAATCCGGAATCTGCAATGAAAAGTTTCGAGGCGGCTCAGGGCATCCGTCCCGATATACAATGGCTTCAAGTTCCCCTTGAGCGGCCGCCGTACAGGCGGCATATGCCTTTTTCAGCAGCATCCTTCGGCCCGAAGAATCCTCAAATACAGGCGTTTGCCAAAAAGCTTCGATCTCCTCGCCGTCATCGGTAAAGATTCTCTCTTCCATTGCAAAAAGATCCCCCGCTTCACTCCCCAGATAAAGCCCCCCTTCGATTATCCCAAGAGCGGTAACGGGAAAATTAAACCGCCATTTCAAATAACGATAACTTCCGCCGCTATCCCATAATCCATCGGTCAGCATGGCTGTATTTCCAAATGTAATCAAATATTTTCCTCGCCAGCAAACGCTTCTGGCTTTAGAAAGATCCTGCCGCTCTAAAAAAGGATCAATCGCACGGCTGCGGCGGATGGTCTCATTCAAATTAATCAACTCATCCGATACCGAGCGCACGCTGAAGATGCCCTCCTTGGAAAGAAAGCACGGCTCATTCCCTGCGATTCCTACCGTATAAGGATTGACACATCCTGCCACCCCTGCACCGGCCACCGAAGGATAAGCATCCGAACGATAAGGCTCTCCCGCTTGGGTTGCCCCCAATTCCACAATGGTATGATTGCGAAAATAGACGCCCGCTCTGCGGTCATCATCTTTAAGGACCGCTAATCGCCCATCCTTTAATCGGCAATAACCGGTAATAGGGGTTTTACTATCGCCCAGCACTTCATAAGAGGTCTCATAAAAGCAAAAAAAATCATTTGCAGCGCTGAACGCATCTGCTCCTTTTTCCACATCGCTTCCGCCTAAGAATAATACATTGTCTTTCCCATCGGGTCCGTAGGTGCATTGCACCGTTGCATGCTCCAGCATGGTGGGAGGATCTTTATAAACGGCATAGATAATGCGAAAATTATCCATGCCATCATTGGCCATCGCATATAATGCGCCAACCCCTATATCGACCATATAGTCTCCGTCTACCAAAAAATTCATTCCCGCATAAACCTCCGGAAGAACCACCTTGGTATGACCCTCCAAATCATTGAGCACCATACTGGCCGCCTCATCTCGCCAAGTACGCCATATTCCATCGCTGTCCCGCACCTGCAGTTCCTCCGGAATTCGCTCATTATAACGATCTCGCGGGCAATTTACGATGAATTCGGTTTGAGGGTTCGCATCTACGTAAAAGCTCTCGCAGCGGAATTGAGAAAGACGATTATCTCCCCGTGGATCGGTATCTCCCATTGCACTTTTCGGAACCTTTGCTACGGTGGTAAAGGGGACGGTTGAAAAGTATTCCGGTTGCACACCATCAAAATAAACCAAATTGATTACATCCTCGCCCCAATACGGATCTGCAACGGAACGAACCTTCTTCCCGTCATAAAAGAGATAATGCTCCCCATCAATAATAAAAAGAAAATCATCGGTAATTTGCTCTCGACGCCAGCCGTTGATCAGATAATAAACCAACCATCGGCGGGTTATGGTCTGGCGACGGACGACGCCGGAGGATGGCCGATCTGCCATCTGATCCCAAAGAAGAATCGGCTCCTGCGCCCCTTGAGAATCCACCTGATAAAGGCAGTGCCCTGCATGGACAACCATCTGCTCTTTATAATAGAAGATGCCATTGATTTTTCCATTCAAACGGCAGACCGAGCGATAGCCGTTTCGTACCCGCAGGCCTTCTCCTTCCCAGAGCATATTTTCCGTATCCACAGCGCGAGAGAAGGAGCGGACCGCTGTATCCTCGCCTAATTCCAAGCCCCAAAAGCCTTTTTCGGTACGGGTGGTACGAGAGTTTCCGCTCCGTGTCTTTTTATGAATCGGATAGCTCATAAGCACCCTCTGCTCTCTACCCCTGCAACAGGGCGGTAACCCAAGGCGGAAGCCAGCTTGGTATTATATTGCTCCATCAATTGATTATAGAGATTATGATCCTCCCCCATCACCAATAATGCCGCGCAATAAAAGGGCAGCGCCCGCAAAAGATCTTCAGGATAAGGAAGCACGGTCTGCTCCCCCAACTCGCTGGCAACCGGCGGCTTGCGGTAATAAACCAAGGTATAACGGCCGTTTTCTCCTATAATCTTCCCGTCTTCAATTTGTAAGGGCACTCTCTTCCCCTCTTGATAGAGGCCTCTTGGCGTCATCACATTGGAAGGCAGAGGGCATTGGCCATCCTCAATGGTAATTTTGCACCGTGCTTGTATCGGAAAGCTGCGGGAGATTTCCCCAAGGCCGCTATCCAGAGCCGCCAGCAAACGCTGGCGGCGTCCGGTGGCATCGGGCTCTCCCTCAGCAGCTCCGAGAAGGGTAACGGCGCGTCTTAAAATGGCTTGAATCGTCATCACGCACCTGCCCCTTTCTTAAAGCATTTCGACCACGGTAAAAGACATTGATTCGTTGCCCGAAACCAGAATATTGCCCTTATATTCGCCGCTCTGCTGAATATAGGGTGAGCCTTCCAAATAGATATAGCTAATGCTGGCCATCGGCACGTTAAACACCTTATCCCCGCCGCAAAATACATTATCGGCAGCCTTAATGACAAACGAGCTATCACTGGAACTTTCATTATCCACGATGAAAAGCAGATTATTTCCGTCTCCCTCCACCTTGAAATAATGGATACCGTTCATATACTGGCCGTAGTAATGACCACTATTGTTGATTCGTTGCGCTTCATTTTTTTCCAACGTGATTTTTGCAGATGTATTATACATTTTCATTCTCCTTGCTTTTATTTATGGGCTTTGATAACAGCCAATTCTTTGGGGCGTACCACTCTGCCGCCATAGACATTGAGACCCTTCACCGCATCAGAGAAAAACTTCTCAGGGCGGTAGGCTTCGGTCTCATCAATAGCGCTGGCAAAAGCGATGGCTTTATTGGTACGGACCATCATATAATCATCGGTCCCATCGTTATAAAGATTATTGGAAAGGACAACCTTTGCGCAATCATACATACCGACTACGCCTTTTGCAATCAGCTCATCGTTATTGGTCTTGAGCTCGGTAAGAGCATCACGGAAGAGCTGATAGAAGAAGGGGGATACTGTAATGGTTACATTATCTGCCACATCCACATCATTTTCTCTCAAGGTCAAAAGTGCCTCATCAACCAGCGCTTTTGCCTCTGCAGGGGTGGTTACCTGAGTGGATTCGCTCTTAAAGGCGGCATCCTTTGCAAGGGAGGCCACAAAGGAATCTCTTGCCGCGGCCATTTTACGGCCGGCCTCCTCCAGAACCACCGGCATCAGCTCGGGGCTTGCCTGCAGCTTATCCAGATCCTCTACCATGAAATTGAAAGCTTTTGCTTGATCAATATCCAAAAAGACACTGGTGCCATCCAAAGTCTGGGGATCGCCCATGCCTACCCCTGCTTCATAATCGAAGATCTCGGGAGCGGCAGCGCCCAGAATTTTCACACGGCCGCCAAGCTTTGCTTCGCCCTCAAACTGACGATTGCAATCGTCTACCAATTTACATTTCTTTTCCAGCTCGGTCTGGATAAAATGGCTCCAGATCGTAGGCTTAAAATTAGCGTAAGACATATTCTTTTAACTCCTTAATTTTGATAGGGAAGCCAGCGCCTTTTGAAAGATGGCGGGATCTTTAAGATCCTGCTCGGTAAGGCGATCCAGCTCCCGTGAGGAATAATACAGTGCGGCTCCTCCTGCCGATTTTGCACTGACCATGTTTTGCGGGGTCGGTTCGGCGCGGCGGTCGGCGGCCATTTGCGCTTCATAGGCCACCACCGGATCCACATGCCCGCTTGCCATAAGACGGCAATAGATCTCCCCCACTTCTACGGGGCTTTGAGCGGTCATATTGGGATATAACTTTCGCACCTGATCCAGATCCTGCTTAAATCGGGTCTCTTCAATCAGACCCACTGCCTCTTTGACCAAGGGATGCTGCAGCAGCTTAGCTCGAAGCTGCTCTTCCATCCCTTTGGCTGCCTGCTGCTCCGCCTCTCTGCGGCGGGCAGCATGGCGGCTGCGCTCTTCAAGGGGCATTTCCTTCCCCTTAAGCGCTTCATTTTCTTTCGGAGAAGCCGCCGTGGGCTCCTCTGCAATCTGCTCCTGCTGAGGAACGGAAATTTCTTCTGCTGCGGCAGTCTCTGCCGCCAAAGTTGTTTCGTTCATGCATGAACCTCCTTATAAGATTTTTACGCTGTTCTCCTGCGAATTTTATGAGATTTTTGCGCTGTTCTCTTGCGATAATGCTCTTTTTTCCACAATAGCGCGAAGCTTTCCGCGGGGCGCATTGGCATCATCGTCCAACGCATCCACATACTCCGCAAAGGTGATATATCCACCGGAAAGCAGATTGGTCAGGGTCTGCTCCTGCGCATATTTGGAGAAGGAATTGGCGGGGGAAAGATCCACCCGTACCCGAGGCTCCAAGGCCTTCAAAAGCCCTGCGGGAATCATCTGCCCTGCTATCGGAAGGCCGGCGGGGTGATAGGCCCGAAGAAGATCGAACCAGATCAGCGCCACATCCTCTACAAAGCGGGAAAGCTGCGCCACTGCAAAATTCAGATTCAGCACTGCTGCATCCCGCACTGCCACGATCGCAGCGCCGCTGGCCTGCTCGGGATTGATTTGGCCGGTTACCGCATCTCCCGCACCGCTGAGTTCTCTGGTGGTGGAAATCATATTGCCCATAAAATTATAGGCCAATGAATTGATGCTTGCAGGCTGCACATAGGAGATCAACTCCCCGATCCCCACATTCGGATCATCTACAGCGATGCTGGCGCCCACCTTTTCGATATCCTCAACATTCTGGATACGCGGCGCACTGTATACAAGCTTTGGAAAGGCGAAGCGCTTGATGGCAATATCCATCCTCACTAAATTCTTATTGATGGTGATCTGATTGGGGATCAACCCTTCCACCGCGCCTCGCCCTCTGCAGCTTCCCTTTCGCCGCGCCCAGATAAAGGGAGCGATCGGATAACGGCTTACACCCTCCAAGCGCACCTCAGGGCAATAGATCAGCCCCCGTACAGCCCGCAGATAGCATAGGGTGTTGCCGTCTTTATAAAATTTGAGAATCGATGTGCATTTTCTCTTTTCGGGGAGATCATTTTCCAAAAGACGCTCCCGCAAAGGCAGATCGGTATCGGGGCGGATTTGAAGAATTTCCTCTTCGGGAATTCCTGCCGCCCTTGCCTCTTTTTGCACATCCTCTACCGAGCGGCGCTGAATAATCATAATATAAGGTTGCTGCTGCAGATCCTCCTGCTGCTCATCTCCGAATAAGAGATCGACCCCTTCCAGCACCTCTCCTTTAAGCTGACCGTCTCGCATATAAAAATATAAGTAGGATGCGCCGCTCACACAGCCGTCTTCTACCGCTTCCCAGCATTTTTGATCCATCTGATTCTGCTCCCAAAGGACCCTTGCATGGGTATTGAGAAGATCAGCCGATTGATGGGCGATGGTCTCCAATGCAGGGCGATCGGCGGTATCAAATCCATAGCACATCGAGAGATGATTCTGCGCCACCACAGCCGTCTTATATTTCACAATCGGCTCTATAATGTTGTAGACGGGGAGCCGCTCTCCGTCGGTAGGCAAATATCTCCATTGATCGCCCTCATAGAAGCTATGACATTCCTCATAGCGGTCGTAATAACCATCCCGAGTCAGCAAGGCGGCGCCGGCTTGATATTCACGCCAGATTTGCTCAATTGTTTGTTCCATGATCGCCCTTCTTTCTGCCGTCGTAGGCATTGATCCGCTTTAGGAGCGTATCCTCCTCTTTGGGCGGACGCTGCCCCAAAAGGCGCCCCATCCGGCCCGCACTGAGACCGTCGGCAAGTCCCAAACGATAGGCAGCGACCGAAAAGAGCATCCAAAGAAGGGTCAGCATTACATTCATGATTGTCATATAATCATTTCCTTTCTGTAGCCGCCCAGAAAATCAGGCGGTCTTTGATGATGGGTGGGAGATTTGGCACGATATCCCGCCAGAAAATAACGCAATGCATCGGGAGCATGGGTCAGCTCATGGGGCTCCTTTGCGCAATCCCCCGGATGATTGGGATCCCATTGCAGAGCGGGCAGGCAGCGAATAATATTGGGGCAGGTAGAAAAAATCCGAAGCTGAGGCCGTAAAAGGCCATCCCGATCCTTTCGCTCTGTCAGCCATTCATTCAGCAACGCCCAGCCCGCTTTGCGCTCCGCGCTTACGCGAGTAAGAGGGAGATTGCTTTCTCGGAAAAGATCGGCCACCGATCGGCCGGTATCCTTTTGCCTGCTCCATAGATCGGGAGGAGCAAAATAGACCCCTACCTTCTCCCCTGCTCGATGGATCTGCGCAGCCGCCTCCGATACAATCAATCCCGATTGATATAGCTCCTTATAAAGGTAAATAAACCCCTGCTCGTCCTCGGCAAAATAAAGGCCGGCAAACATATCCAGACCATAGTCCATGGCAAAATATCTGCGCCAATGGGCAGGGATAGGAAAAGGCTCGCATACATGGATATTGCGATTCCATCGGGTAAAAAACCGCCCTTCTTCTAAATCCCAATCCCCTTCTAAAAGGGCTTTTCGCTCCCGCTCGGGCAGATGCTGCAGCCGCTTCATATAGCGAGGATCTCCCTCCATTAAAAAGCGATTATCCTGCACCCTTGCGGGGATGAATAACCGAGAGCCAAGCTCGTCCCGATAAGGCGTATTGGGCGCGACCGTATCGATAAATCGGCGTTTTACCCAATGATGCCCCGGCCCTCCGGGATTGGTAGTCGATTTCATCTGCCGCGGGAAAGGCGCCGCGCCCCGCAAGCGAGACATCAGATAAAGATACATCTCTTCAGAAAAATGAGTCAGCTCATCGAAGCGGATGACATCATATTCTGTCGATTGATAGCGATAAACATCCCGCTCGCTATCGCAATATCCGAAATCCAAAATAGAGCCTCCTGCAAAGATTCCGGTATGACGGGAGGAAATATAATGATAGAGGCTTTTGGGAAAGATTCGGTCGGCCGCCCGAATCAAAGAGCCCTCCAGCTCCGGAAGAGTCCGCCGCAGGATCAGCTGGCGGGACCCGCGATACTGCAATGCATAGCGCAGGGCATCCACCAATTGACCATAGCTTTTTCCGCCGCCTGCCGCACCGCCGAAAAGGACTTCATCCTCCTTGGCATTCATAAATTGATATTGCAGTGGCGTAATCTGATATAAAAACGGCTCGCTCATGGTTCGATCACTCGAATCTCCACCGCAGGCGGCGCTCCCTGCTCCTCCTCGCCACGAGTAAGCTCCCGAATCAACTTGACAGCGTCCATTCCTCCTTCTGCCGCGCGCTTGGCAAGGGAGAGGGCTGTCATTCGGCTCACAGAGCAATCCATATTATTTTCCAATGCATCCTCCAATTCCGGCAATGTCAGATCACTGACCTTGGATAGCTCTGCGCTGATGCTTTTCAGCAGATTCATTTTTTCACCTCCCGCCGCTATTATAGAAAAAAATCACCGCACGCCGCCGCACACAATCCTCTATTGCTTTTTTCGACATTCTTTGCTATAATGTCTCAAAAGAAAATTCTCGAAATTTGGGAGAAATGTTCAGATGATCACTCTTTTGCTCAATCCCGCCGCAGGAAACGGGCGGTCGAAAAAGGTCGCAAATGCTGCGGCTGCATATCTCAAAAAGAAGGATCTGCCCTATCAGATCTTAGAGACCCATGGTCCTTTGGATGCTACCAACCTTTGCAAAAAGCTCAAAGAGGATGCAAAAGAGGGAGATCTTTTATTGGTCATCGGGGGCGACGGCACCTTCTCCGAGGTAGTAGACGGCCTTGCCGGCTCTTCTCTGCCGGTGGCCATCTTGGGAGCGGGCACCGGAAATGATATGCTGAAAAGCTTCCCCAACGTGCCGAAAAAGCCGGAAGAAGCCCTCCCCTATATTCTCGCTCAAGCTCCCCATAAAATGGATCTTTGCCGGCTCAACGGCATCCGCTTTGCCAATGAAAGCGGCTTGGGCTTCGATGTGGCGGTATTGGACCATACGGAAAAGGCTAAAAAATATTTCAAAGGCTTGCTCCCCTATCTTTGGGGCGTGATCAAGACGATCTTTACTTATAAGAGCATCCCCTTGCGGATTACTGCCGACGGAAAAACCATCTTGGAAGAGGAATGCTTGGTGCTTTCGGTGGCCAACGGGCAATATATCGGCGGCGGGATCCGAATCAGCCCCACCGCAAACCCTGAGGATGGGCTGATGGATGTCATTGTGATGCGTTGCTGCTCTAAGGCAAGGATGGTATTTTCCTATCTGCCCGGTCTGCTGCAGGGAAAGATTCTCTCCTTCCCCCACGCCTATCATTGCCGCGCCAAAGAGGTAACGGTAGAGCCCCTTCGAAAAGATGAAACCTTGCGCGTCAACGTGGACGGAGAAATTTTGGATCAGCAATCCTGCAGCTATAAAATTGAGCCTGAGAGCCTTTGGATTCAAATGTAAGGAGTAAACCATGGATAAAAAGTTGAAAATTTCCTTTATGAAATTAGATGAACGCGCAAAGGCGCCTGTTTACGGCAGCACCCTTGCGGCGGGCGCAGATCTGCGCACCATCGAGGCCGTAGAGATCAAGCCCCAAGAGACGGTGCTGATCCATACAGGCCTTGCCATTGCCATCCCCGAAGGCTACGGCGGCTTTATCTTTGCCCGCAGCGGCCTTGCAACCAAGCGGCTGCTTGCGCCCGCCAATAAAGTGGGGGTCATTGATGCCGATTATCGGGGCGAGATCATGGTTCCCCTTTTCAATAACGGATCCAAAACCCAATATTTGGAAGCAGATGAGCGAGTGGCTCAGCTGGTATTGCTGGAGACCCCTCAAGCTTCCTTTATTGAAATTGATGAACTGGATGAAACTGCCCGCAATGCAGGCGGCTTTGGTTCAACAGGCATTAAATAATAAAACGCGGTTTCCCGCGTTTTTCCCTTCACTTTTGCCCTTGGGCAAAAATTTCACTGCACCGAAGGTGCAATTTCACTCTTCACCGCCCAAGGGGCGCTTTCACTGAAAAAACGGCTGTAAAACAGCCGTTTTTTTATTGATTTCACCGCGTCAATTTTTCGAGAATAGATTGTATTAGAATCCCCCAAAATGGAGATAATACTATCAAGAAAAAGGAAAGGATTGATTGGAAAATGATCAAACGCGGTGATATTTATTATGCAGATTTATCTCCCGTGGTCGGCAGCGAGCAAGGCGGAATGCGGCCGGTATTGATTGTGCAAAATGATATCGGCAATCGCTACAGCCCTACCGTAATCGCCGCCGCCATCACCAG
>JAZMZQ010000098.1:0-7672 GCA_045586045.1 Eubacteriales bacterium | reverse complement strand
ACTCCCGCTGTGGCTTGGGCTGCAAAAAATGGCATTGTGGCCGGAATGGGCAACGGTAAGTTTGCCCCCAATGACAAGGTAACGCGGGAGCAGATGTGCGTTATGATTGTCAATTATATTGAAAATTACCAAAAGAAATCCTTAAATAAGGTCGTGGATGCACCCGATTTTGCCGACCATAAAAAAATCGCAACCTGGGCAAGAGCGGCGGTTTATAAATGCGCCGATGCAAAGCTGATCAACGGCGTTGGGAAAAATAAATTTGCGCCCAAAGATCCCGCCACCCGCGCCCAAGGCACTACCATCTTTACCTTCTTTTTTAAGGAATATATGAAATGATATAAAGAGGCTGTAAAAAATCTTGCGATTTTTTACAGCCTCTTTTTTGGGGATAGGAAAAAATGTTTGAAACCTTCGTAAATCGAGCCATAACCAAAGGTTACGGGATACCCGAAGGCGAAATATTGGGGCCCCCACTAAAATATGTTTTAGTGAAAAAAAAAAGAATGGGATGGAAAGAGCGGATTTTCTGCTTTTGCCAGAATGGAGCGGATTCCATCCCATTTGACGCACGCCGAGTGGCTCGATTTGGAGGTAGCAAAAGGCACTGATAAAAAAGAAAAAATATTGCAGTGCAGCAATATTTTTTCTTCCTCTTTTACTTTTTGGCGAAGAAATTTGGTTTAGAACCTGTATTTTTCTTGCCTTTTGCGGTTCAGACTTTTTTTACAGCCCCTTTTTTTACATTTTATGAAAGGGGGATACCAGCTCTTCCTCCTCAAATCGGCGAAGCTCCAGCTCCTTGCGATGATTGAGGGCCACAAGGCGCATGGTCAGATAAATAACCGTAATCATCAGATCTGCCACCAAAATTACCCCTAAAAAGGGCAGGCGTTGCGGATCCTTTCCGCAGATCAGCAAGGTGGCAAAGGCCACTCCCAATGCGATACTCAAGACAAGGGACAGCGTTTTTATCCTCTTTTTGCGATGCTTTTGAATCAGCGCTTGCCTTCTCCGCTGATAGCGCTCCATATCCATAGAAGAGCCCTCACTTTTTCTTGGAAAGTTCCTTCATCCGAAGGGCGTTGCTCAGAATCTGCTTTCTAAGGCGCATATTCTTGGGGGTAACCTCAATAAATTCATCGGGAGCAATAAATTCGATTGCCTCCTCCAAGCTCATCTTTTTGGGCGGAATCAGCCGCAAAGCTTCGTCGGATCCGCTTGCCCGCATATTGGTAACATGCTTTCTCTTGCAGACATTGACGGCGATATCCTCTCCCTTGGGATTCATGCCCACGATCATTCCCTCATAGACAGGGGTGGCAGGATCGATAAAGAGGGTACCTCGCTCCTGCGCATTAAAGAGGCCGTAGGTTACTGCCTCGCCGGTTTCAAAGGCGATCAAAGAGCCGGTGGAACGGCCGGGGATCTCCCCCTTATAGGGCTCATAACCATGGAAGATGGAGTTCATGACGCCCTCGCCCTTGGTAGCGGTCAAAAAGTCGCTCTTATAACCGATCAAGCCTCTTGCCGGCACCAGATACTGCAATTTCATGCGGCTGCCGTTGGGCTCCATGGAGACCATCTCCCCCTTACGGGAGCCCAAGCGCTCTACCACAGCGCCCACGCAATCCTCGGGCACATCAATAAAGACCTCCTCGATGGGTTCACATTTCACACCATCGATCTCTTTATAAAGCACATGGGGCATGGAAACGGCAAATTCATAGCCCTCGCGGCGCATGGTCTCGATCAAAATGGAAAGGTGCATCTCGCCGCGGCCTGCCACCTTAAAGGTATCGGCGCTTTCCCCTTCCTCGACCCGCAGAGAGACATCCTTCAAAAGCTCCCGCATCAGCCGATCCCGCAGATGGCGGGAGGTTACAAATTTACCCTCTCTGCCTGCAAAGGGGCTATTATTGACCATGAAATTCATTTCCAGCGTAGGCTCGCTGATCTTTACAAACGGCAGGGGCTCGGGATTGGTGGCCACGCAGAGGGTTTCTCCGATGGTTACATTCTCAATGCCCGAAAAACATACAATATCCCCTACCTTCGCCTCAGAGACAGGCACCCGATTCAAGCCTTCGATGGCAAAAAGGGCCTGCACACGGCCTTTGCGGATAATTGCAGGGTCATGGTAATTGCAGATCGCCAGTTCCTCATTCTGATGGATCACGCCCCGCTCCACTCTTCCGATGCCGATACGGCCTACAAAATCATTATAGTCGATGGAAGAGACCAGCATTTGCAGCGGCTGATCCTCTTCTCCCTCGGGAGCGGGAATATGCTCCAGAATCTTCTCGAAAAGAGGGGCAAGATCGGTGCCCGCCGCATCGGGAGTCAAAGAGGCGGTCCCCTCTCTGCCGGAGCAGAAGAGGATGGGGCTATCCAGCTGCTCATCATTGGCGCCCAGCTCAATCAGAAGCTCCAA
Organism: Eubacteriales bacterium; assembly: GCA_045586045.1. Taxonomy (GTDB): domain Bacteria; phylum Bacillota; class Clostridia; order Oscillospirales; family QAKW01; genus QAKW01. Next base: position 5,238 of record JAZMZQ010000098.1, on the reverse strand, counting down.
TACTTCGTCCACAACCTCCAAGGGTCTTGCATCGGGGCGATCGATTTTATTGACCACCACAATGATTTTATGGCCCATCTCCAGCGCCTTTTCCAATACAAAGCGGGTCTGCGGCATGGCGCCCTCGAAGGCATCCACCAGCAGCAAGACCCCGTTTACCATCTTCAAAATTCGCTCTACCTCACCGCTGAAATCCGCATGGCCCGGCGTATCAACGATATTGATCTTGGTATTTTCCCAATGAGCGGCTGTATTTTTAGCAAGGATGGTGATTCCCCGCTCCCGCTCAAGATCATTATTATCCATGACCCGATCGGCCACCACCTGATTATCTCGAAATACCCCGCCCTGCTTGAGCATTTCATCCACCAAGGTGGTCTTTCCATGGTCAACGTGGGCAATGATTGCAATATTTCTTAAATCTTCTCTTTTCATCAAAAAACCTTCTTTTTTTCAAATTCTTCTAAATTATATCAAAGCATGAAGGAAATTACCATATCTATTTTTGCCAAAATTATGAATCTTTCCTTTCCTATTTACAAACAATATAGCAAGAAAGGAAGGATTTAAGACTATGAGAGTATGCAAAAACTTATTTTTCTTTTTGGTGATCCCGATGCTGATCATCGCTATGCTTTTTTTAATGAGCGCCAAAGGCTGCATCAGCGATACGAAAGGCTATGAATGGTATTTTCAGCCCAATGAAGAGCATCAACAGCCGCAGGTGATCGATCAGATCCCGCTGGAGGGCAAGGAGGTGCTCTATTGCGGAGATCCGGCTCAAAAAAGAGTCTCCATCACCTTTGATGCAGGCTTCGATAACGGCTGCCATAAGCCTATCTTAGATACCCTGCGGGCAAAAGGGGTCTCCGCCACCTTTTTTGTAGACGGCAATTTCTTAAAGAAAAATCCCGATTTGATCAAGCAGATGGCGGAAGAGGGCCATACCATCGGCAACCATTCTCTCAACCATGCCGATATGACCAAGCTTACCGATTTTGAGACCTACCGCGCCCAGATCGATGGTTGGAACACGCTGCTTGAGGAGCAAGGGCTTTCCCCTTCCGGCTATTTTCGCTTTCCCCAAGGAAAATTTTCTGCGCGAGCGCTGGATTATAATGAAAAATTAGGGCTGAAGAGCGTCTTTTGGAGCTTTGCTTATTACGATTGGGTAGAGGAGGATCAACCCGAGCCTTCCGCCGCTTTGGAAAAGATCATGAGCCGGATGCACAACGGTTGCATTTTATTGCTCCATTCCACCTCCCCCACCAATGCTCAAATCCTTGGGGATTTGATTGAACGCTTGCGAGGGGAAGGCTATGAGATTGTCCCCTTAAGCAAACACGAGTAATCCGAACCTGCCTAAAATGGCATAATTTCAGCGCTTTTTAGCTTATCGAAGGTTTGTAGGCGCCAGCCTTACAAACTTCTCTGCACCAAAAATCATCTGAAATTCTGCTCATTTTAAGGTCGGAGAATTTTAAGGGAGCGGATTTTTGGGTTTGCAAGGCATAAAACGCAGTTAATCCTGCCGGATTAACGAGTATTTTAACACAGCAAAAGCGAAAATCCGTCCCCTTAAAATCAGGTTCGGATTACTCGTGTTTGCTTACCTCAAATGAGTGAATAGCGTTTTATAGGCTCATAGGAAAGGTATATCATTTCTCCCCTTTTTCATATACTCCTATGAGGTGATATCTTTGAGTTTTCTTTCTTTTTTTCAAGCGGCCTTTTCCTCTCCGTTGGGAGGATTGGTGGTAGCAGCCACTTTAGGTGTCTTGTTTGTAAACGGCTGGACCGACGCCCCCAACGCCATTGCGGCGGGAATCTCCACCCACGCCTTCACCATGCGGCAGGGGATTCTTTTGGCTACCCTGATGAATATCTTGGGTGCCGCCGCCTGCCTCTTTTTCGGAAAGCAGGTGGCCAAGACGGTCTTTGATCTGGGCGCATTCCCCAAAGGCGCAGCGGGCAGTTTGGCCTTGGCGGCCGCCATGCTGGCGGTCATTCTTTGGGCGATTCTCGCTTGGCGCTTTGGAATTCCCACCAGCGAAAGCCATGCCTTGATGGCAGGGCTGATGGGGGCCGCCCTTGCCCTTCGGGCGGGCGGGATTTCTTTGATCGCCCTTTTTCGCGTCCTATTGGGGATGGTCCTCTCTTCGGCGGCGGGCTGCCTCGGCGGATGGATCTTTACCAAATTATTCCTCAAAAAGGAGCGCTCCCCCGCCCTTTGGCGGGGCGGGCAGATCCTTTCTGCCGCCTTGATGGCCTTTGCCCACGGCGCGCAGGATGCGCCGAAATTTGCCTCTGTATTGATTCTGGGCAGCACCCTTTGGGGCGGGACGGAAGGCTTCTCCCTCCCCCTTTGGATGCTGCTTCTCTCGGGGGCAGTCATGGGGCTTGGCACCCTGCTTGGGGGCGGGCGCATTATCCGCAAGGTGGGCAGCGAGATGGTACATATCTCTCAGCGGGAAGGCTTTGCCGCCGATCTGGCAGGGACTCTATCGCTGCTCTTTTCCACCCTGCAAGGGATGCCGGTGAGCACCACTCATGTAAAGACCTGCGCCCTGATGGGGGCGGCCATGGGCGCGGGAGAGGATCATATCGACCAAAGAATTGCCCTGTCCATGGGCGCCATGTGGCTGCTGACCTTCCCCTTTTGCGGGCTTTTGGGCTATCTCTTGACCAAATTCTTTTTAATCTTTTGAAAAAAAGTCGATTATTGCCTTGCTTTTAATTAAAAAGAAGAGTACAATAGTCTTTAGAGTTTCAAAAAAGTGAGGTAAGACCAATGGCCGAAATCGCATTCGACAATGATCAATATTTGCGCACTCAATCTGCCCACATTCGGGAGCGGATTGATCTTTTCGGCGGAAAACTCTATCTGGAATTCGGCGGAAAGCTTTATGATGATTATCATGCGGCCCGTGTGCTGCCCGGCTTCCAGCCCGATAGTAAGCTTCGGATGCTTTTGCAGATGAAGGATCTGGTAGAGGTGGTCATTACCATCAACGCAGGGGATATTGAAAAGAATAAAATCCGCAGCGATCTTGGAATCACCTATGATTTCGAGGTCATCCGCTTGATCGAGATCTTTCGGGAGCTTGGCCTTTATGTCAGCAGCGTGGTCCTCTCCCGCTATAATGAGCAGGAAACCGCCAAAGCCTTCCAGACCCGCTTGGAGCATATGGGCATCAAGGTCTATCATCATTTCGATATCGAGGGCTATCCCTCTAATATTGCAAAGATTGTCAGTGATGAGGGTTTTGGAAAAAATGATTTTATCGAGACAACCCGTGAGCTGGTCGTGGTTACCGCTCCCGGCCCCGGAAGCGGCAAGCTTGCCACCTGCCTCTCTCAGCTTTATCACGAACATCAGCGGGGCCTCAAAGCAGGCTATGCTAAATTTGAGACCTTCCCCATCTGGAATCTGCCCCTCAATCATCCGGTCAATCTTGCCTATGAGGCGGCAACTGCCGATCTCAACGATGTCAATATGATCGATCCCTTCCATCTGGAAGCTTATGGGGATACCACCGTCAATTATAATCGGGATGTGGAAGCCTTCCCTGTATTGGTAGCCATGTTTGAGAAGATTTTGGGCCAATGCCCCTATAAATCTCCTACCGATATGGGCGTTAATATGGTGGGCAACTGCATCATCCATGATGAATCTGCAAAGGAAGCCTCCCGTCAGGAGATCCTGCGCCGCTATTATGCCGCCCTCTGCGATCAGCGGAAGGGAAAATGCTCTGAGGAAACCTTGCGTAAATTAGAGCTTTTGATGAAAAAAGCAAAGGTTGCGCCCGAGGAGCGCAAGGTGGTGGCTCCTGCCTTGGAAAAAGCGGAGGAGACCGGCCGCCCCGCCGCCGCCATTCAATTGCCCGGCGGCAAGATCGTTACCGGCAAGACCACCGATCTTTTGGGTGCATCCTCTACCCTGCTGCTCAACGCCTTAAAAGAGCTTGCGGGCTTGGATGATCAGCTTCATCTGATCTCCCCCGATGCCATCAACCCCATTCAGCATCTGAAGGTGGACCACTTAGGGAATCGCAACCCCCGCCTCCATACCGATGAGACCTTGATTGCCCTTTCCATCAGCGCGGTCTCTAATCCCAATGCTGAGGCGGCCATGGAGCAGCTTGGCAAGCTCAGAGGGTGCGAGGTTCATTCCTCGGTGATCCTCTCCCCTATTGATGAGAAGATCTTTAAGCGGCTGGGCGTAAATCTCACCTGCGAGCCTCGATACAAACGATAAAATGTAAAGCCCGATTTGGCAAAATTGCCAAATCGGGCTTTTCCTTTTTGTCGCGATTGACGAGGGTATGTTACATTTATGTTACATTTTTCCCATTTCCTTGAAAGCGCTTTCTCTCCATCTTATAATAAAATCAGAAAAGCCATCAAAAAAGGAGGCACGAAAAATGAAGCATTTTTTATCCCTGATTTTGATCTTAACTCTATTCCTTTGCAGCTGTTCAAAGCGAACAAATCTGATCACCATCCCCGATCTTGGCAAACGCTACGATTCGGCAGAATTTTTGGTAGAGCCTCAAGAGAAAAAAGTCGGTGAAGCCGAGGCCATCCAAATCGCCCGCCGATTTTTCAAAGACCAATACGGCGCTGAAAATGCTGCCCTTTTCACCGGTGTTGATTGCTCCTATATTGAGCCTTCGGCTTCGGGCGAAAAGCTTGGTGATTTCGGCCATTATCTGATCCGCTTCTACTATCCTCTCGGAGAGGATGGATTTATCAAAGGTCCCTCCCTCGCCATTAAGATGACGGGGAGCGGCGGAATAAAAGAAAGTTCCTCCTCCGGCGGTCTTAAGGATTTTGATCTTAATCTTTTGAATCAATTCACCAAAGAGAAGCTCAAAAAAGAGCTGATGAAGCAGTTGACCGATCGCCATGGAGATAAGGCCACCGACCTTACCATCGAAGAGGCCCGTATTGTTCAAAATGAGGAGGGTATCTTTCTTTCCGTCGTTACCGATGCTTTAATTAACATCCCCCTATCACACGGCGGCCATAAATCGGTTGCCTTCACCTATCATTTCCAAACCGATACTTGGGAAGAGCCTGAATACTGCTTATAATTCAAAAAAGGCACAGACCGCAGAAAATAAGAGAATAAAAGAATTCTGCCGATTCAATAAATCAGCAAGGGAAAAGAAATCCTACTCTTTTTCCTTGCTTTCTTATTATAAGGAAAAATCCGCATGATGATGCGGATTTAGA
>JAZMZQ010000097.1:0-4196 GCA_045586045.1 Eubacteriales bacterium | reverse complement strand
TCATATAGATTGATTGGAGAAAACAGGATGAAAATTATTAATCAAATGGAACCGGAGGGCGGTTTTCCGTATATTGCTTGGGTGCCGGAGAAGATCAGCACCCATCCGGCGCTTCTGATCCAGCTCCATGGGGCAGGGGAGCGCGGTTGGGGAGGAAAGGATTTAGAGAAGGTTTTGATCCATGGCTTCCCCAATATAATAAATGATGAAAATTTGAAGGATTGCATTTTTTTGATGCCTCAATGCCCGCCCGATAGCTTTTGGGTGGCTAAGATTGAGAGTTTGAAACGGTTCATCGATTACATGGTAGAAAAGTTTTCCATCGATGAAAAGCGCATCTATCTTTGCGGGCTATCTATGGGTGGATTCGGCACTTGGTATACGGCGATGGCCTATCCGAAGCTTTTTGCCGCCATTGCTCCCTGCTGCGGCGGAGGAATGGCGTGGAATGCAGGGGTTCTGAGGATGCCCATTTGGGCCTTTCATGGTCTTGATGATGCGACAGTTTCGGCCAATCAGACCATCGAGATGGCCAAAAAATTGCAGGATAAGAATCCTAATTTCAAATGCACTCTTTATGAGGGTGTGGGGCACAATTCTTGGAGTCGCGCCTTTTCGGAAGAGCTGCTCAATTGGATGTTATCTCAACATTTATAATAAAAAAGGGGCTGTAAAAAAATCATTTTGATATTTTTACAGCCCCTTTTTCTTATAGAAAGGATCTTAAAAGAATAACTTTCGTTCCATTGTTTCGCGGGCGGAGCGGTTGATCGCAAAGTAAATCAGCAAGCCGCCGAATAAAAATAAGACACATAAGGGATAAAGGGACCAGCGAATCACCTGCAAATGAAAGGTAATTCCCATTAAGAATTCAATCAACAGCATCAATGCTCCCAATGCCATAAATGCACCGCCGATAATATACAACCTTCCTTTGCGCAAATAATGCAACAATGTAACAACCGTACAGGTGATGAGGCATAAACCGGCGGTAATGGGAAGAGCGAAGCTTAAAAACCAATTGCCGCCGGTCGCCAAGTTAATATATAGCAAATAGAGCCCGATCGCTGCAAAATTGCAAGGGACAAAGACGACAGGATTGGGCTTTTGAAACCAAAAAGGCAATGCAAATGCAATGTATGCCAGCCCCAAAGCTCCTGCTACATAGCCAAACCAGCCGATCTGCCCGTTTGTATGGAAATCGGCAATAAAGCAGACCAATAGCGGGATCAAAAATAAGATAATGATTGCGCCGTTTCGCACTTTTGAAGCGGAGCCGGTCTTTGGCATTTTGCCGGCAGGATACAGAGGCTGCGCTTTCGTATTCATAAAATCCGGATGGCAGACGGCAGTGTTGCAAAGGGGGCATTTCTTTTCTGTTTCCGCAAGTTTAACGCCGCATTTTATACAGTACATTTTCCCTCACCTCTCGTTCTGATTGCTTTCCACCATCGGGGAAAGCCCCAAGCTCTGCAGGACCGCAAAAAAGTGCCTCTCCAGCTCCGGATCCTGAATATTGCGAATAAAATTAATATAGATTTGATCCCCGTATGAAAGCATCCCGCAATTATAAGGCGCTGCCGCCTGAACACCGAGAATGAAATCAAAGCGGTTGATATATTTTGCCATCTCTTCGGGTACTTTTACCTGCCCGAGATTGGATAAGGTCAAGCAGGATTTTTTCTCTCCCACGTGATCGAAGATGGTCTTCATAACGATGTTTTTTAAGGGGAGAGGGATCAAGCGTACCAAGGGATTTCTTTCATCGTTGACATTGGTCGCGATGATGCAGCTCATATGCTTTGGTGTAATCTCTGCGCCCATTTTGTGGCGAACGACTTTGCAAATCTCTTCCAGTGTATATTCACCAAGCCGAGGATCCAGCTCGGGGATGGTATACATAGCAAAGTTTCGCAGCGTATTGCAAGGATACAACTGCCTTAAATTGACAGGGATTAAAAGCTTGATGCGCTTTTGCCGTTTGATATTGGGATTTTTTTCTTTTTGAAGATGGAGCAGCGCTTGCATCATGATCGCGCTCATAAATACGGTCAAGGTGGCATCATATTGATGGGCCAGCTTCAACGCTTCTTTAACATCCAGTTGAAAGCAAGTAAGGTTGAGAATGCCCTCCTTTTGAGGCTTTCCATCCATATGCCATGCATTGGTATCCCTGCGGCTTGCGGCCACTGTTCCCGCATATTTGGGGAAACAATCCTCCAGCTCTTCTTCGGAAGGCGGCGCGGCACGATCCAAAATGCCATGTTCGCAAGGAATTCGGATGCGATATTTTTGCTCTAAATATTCTGCTACTAAGTTTTTGAGGAAAATAAGTGCACCGGTACCGTCTGTCAGGGAATGGAAAAATTCAACGGCGATGCGGTTGCGGTAGACGATCACGCGAAAAGCGCATCTGCGCATTTCCTCCTTGCCCATATAAACGAGGGGATAGCTGTATTCCTCGCTGATTTCAGGTGCCGACTCCACCTGCTGCAAGTAATACCAAAATGCACCCTTGCGCAGGCGGGCGGCAATCGACGGAAACCGCTTTACCGTAACCTCCAAGGCTGTTTTCAATACATCCCGATCCACATCCTCTTGAAGGGTTACAGACTGCCTGAAAACATTGCTCCAATTTTTTCTTCTTGCCGCCGGATAGATTTTGGCGGCATTATCCAACCGTACCCAACGAAGCGGTTTTTTCGGTTTATTTGGCATCATCGTCTCATCCTTTAATTCTTAAAAAATGCTACTACGACAGCCCCCGGGCCGGCATGAGTACCAATCACGCTTCCTACGGTCGTATAGCGCACTTCCTCCAGATTTCCTTCCCAAATGTGGCGGCTGTCCTCAATATATTTCTGCAACAATGCATCGGAAATTCCGCTGTAGCCGAGTAAAACCGGTTTGCTAAAATCAATGCCGCCGGCCTTATCAATTTCTTGCACAAGTAAATTATTGCCCATCTTAGAGCCTCGCGCTTTACCAAGGATGCCGATGTCGCCGTTGATGACAGAGAGGACAGGCTTAATATTCAATACTCCGCCGGCAAAGGCTGTCGCCTTAGAAATCCGCCCGCCCTTTTTCAGATATTCGAGGGTATCCACCAAAGCGACGATTACAATTTTTTTCTTCTCTTCTTCCAAGGCAAGGGCGATATCTTTAGCATTTTTCCCCTCGTCTAATAGGCGAAATGCCAGCTCAACTAAAATTCCGCTGCCCATAGCAGCGGTGCCGCTATCTACAATATAGATATTCTCAAATTCTTCAGCGGCAATCATTGCGCTTTGATAGGTGCCGGAAAACTTGGAAGAAAGGGTAATCACCACCGCCGCCTCATCGGCTGCCTTTGCTTTCTTAAATTCCTGCATGAAAGCATCCGGTGTTGCCTGGCTGGTAGTAGGCAGCACATCGCTTTCGATCAATTTTTCGTAAAAGGTTTTGTGGTCAATGGTAACTCCATCAATGTACTCTTCTTCCCCGAAGCGAACAGTGAGCGGGACAATATGTACTCTGCTCTTAAATGCAGGCGTTAAATCTGCTGTAGAATCTACAATGATTCTTGTATTCATCCATTCGATCTCCTCGTTTTATATTTTTTTCGACATCCCTTCCAAGCTTTCGCTGATTATGGAAAGGCTGCGGTAAAAGGCAATTCGCTCTTCCTCTGCAAGGTCAGTGCTGATTTGATTCAAAATGCCGTTGATTTTATCGGCAATTTTCTTTCCGGCTTCAAGCCCTTTTTCAGTAAGATCAATCGGGCTTTTGTATCTTTTGGCACTTTCGGTATCGCGGGTAATGAACCCGGTGGATTCCAAATATTCCAATGCACGAGAAATGGTTGCCTTATCTTCTTCACACCGCTCGCATAGATCGGTTGCAGTTGCATGATCCATGGAATAAATATAATAAAGGCAGGAAACATGAGCGCTTCTTAAATGATATGCCGCCATTTCCTGATTTTTTATTTTCCGAATATTACGGCTGATCCGATTAATTAAAACTGTAAAAGTCTCAAATCTTTCTTGCATCGTTATTCTCCTCTATCAACTTGTTGACATTTCAACAAGTAGCAGTATAACACATACTTGTTGAAATGTCAACAGGCTTGACCGCTTTGGTCAAGCCTGCCTTTTCTATTCTTTATTCTTTCTTATTTTTTATTTTTTCTTTATTTTCTTAAATAATAAAGAATA
>JAZMZQ010000096.1:0-22744 GCA_045586045.1 Eubacteriales bacterium | reverse complement strand
CGCTTGGCCTCCGACTTGGCTCGCTGGCAGCCCTTCCGCAGGCAAAGGAAATGCTGGAAGCGGTGGGGGCTCTCTATGATTTGGAGTTTATAATCCCTGAGAATGAAATTTTTGCCACCGCCATCGGTGCAGCAAGCATTTGCTGAAAAAAATAAAAACCGCATCGGTTTTCCTGAAAACCGATGCGGTTTTTTAATAATGATTTGGTTTATTTGGTGCCGAAAATGCGATCGCCTGCATCGCCCAAGCCGGGGACAATATAGCCCTTCTCATTGAGCTTCTCATCCAAATGGGCGCAATAGATTTCTACATCCGGATGGGCCTCCGAGAGGGCCTTTACCCCTTCGGGAGCGGCGATCAGGCACATGAACTTGATTTTCTTGCCGCCTAAAGCCTTGATCTGCTTGATGGCATCAACAGCGCTGCCGCCGGTAGCCAGCATGGGATCTACTACAATCACCAAGCGCTTGCCGATATTGGCGGGCAGCTTGCAATAGTAGGGGACAGGCTCCAAGGTCTCCTCATTGCGATACATTCCGATATGGCCAACCCTTGCAGAGGGGACCAGATTCAATACGCCGTTGACCATCCCGAGGCCTGCACGCAGGATGGGCACAACCGCCAGCTTGATGCCTGCGATTACATTGGTCTTGGTCTTGGTAATGGGAGTGGTGATCTCCACCTCTTCCAGAGGAAGATCCCGCATGGATTCAAAGCACATCAGCATGGTGATCTCCTCTACCAACGCACGGAATTGATTACTGCTTGTCTGCACATCCCGCAGGATGGAGATTTTATGCTGGATCAGGGGGTGGTCAAATACAGTAAGATTAGCCATGATTTTGTACTCCTTATATAGCTTATTTATTACAATAATCGTACCACTTTTCCCCGTCTTTTGTCAAGGGCAAAAAATAAGGAAAAAAGGCGAAATAAGACTTTACAAAAAGGAAAATAAGAGGTATAATAGCATAGGTTATAAATATCCCAAAGGCTCTTCTCGGCAAGATCCGAATTGGTAGGCTTTTTTCGGTCTTGCATCGTTCTGCAAGGCCTTATTTTTTTGAAAAAGCATATCCCTCCCTTAGGGGAGTTATATGAAAGAAATTAGGAGGAATGATCAAAATGAAAATGGTATTTAACCCCGGCGACAAACCTAAGTTTGGTGCAAACCTTGTGTTTGCCATTCAGCAGCTTTTGGCCATTATGGCGGCCACTTTGGTAGTGCCCATCATTATCGGCCACGACATGAGCCCCGCGGCCGCCCTCTTTGGTGCAGGCGTAGGTACTTTTGTATATCTGCTGTTCACTAAGTTCCGCAGCCCCGTATTCCTTGGAAGCTCCTTCGCGTTCCTCGGCTCTATGGCAGCAGCCTTTGCAGGCGGCGTTTCCATGAGCCTTGGCTATTTGGGGCTGATCCTTGGTGCGGCCTTTGCCGGCTTGGTTTATGTTGTCATCGCAATCATTGTAAAAATTGCAGGTGTTAATTGGATCAATAAGCTGATGCCCGCTGTTGTTATCGGGCCTACCGTTGCTATCATCGGTCTTTCTCTGGCCGGCAACGCAATCGGCGATCTGCAGAAGGCTCCCGCAGGCGGCCATGCCTTGATCGCAGTGGTTTGCGGTCTGGTTACTTTGGTTGTAACTACGATTGCCTCTACCTATGGGAAGAAGATGGCAAAGCTGATCCCCTTCATCATCGGTATTTTGGCCGGTTATGCAGTGGGCGCAATCTTCACTGTAATCGGTAATGTAGCAGGCGTTGACGCTCTGAAGGTCATCGACTTCTCTTCCATCACCGCTCTTTGGGCAGACGGAATCACCGTCAATACCTTCTTCACCTTGCCCGACTTTACGTTCCTGACTGCCTTCAAGGGGATCGGCGAGTTGAATGGAACCTATATCAGCTCCATCGCTGTTGCTTATATCCCTGTAGCATTCGTTGTATTTGCGGAGCATATTGCCGACCATAAGAATATCTCTTCCATCATTGAGAAGGATCTTCTGGAGGAGCCCGGCCTCCATCGCACCCTGCTGGGTGATGGCATTGGCTCCATGGTAGGCGCTTTCTTCGGCGGCTGCCCCAATACCACCTATGGAGAGTCTGTCGCTTGCGTGGCCATCAGTGGTAACGCTTCTGTATTTACCATCGGCACCACCGCCGTATTGGCAATACTGATTTCCTTCTTGGCACCCTTTGTTGCTTTTGTAAACTCCATTCCTTCTTGCGTAATGGGCGGTGTTTGCATCGCGCTCTATGGCTTCATCGCCGTATCCGGCTTGAAGATGATCCAGAAGGTTGATCTGGAGCAGAACAATAATCTCTTTGTGGTCTCCACCATCCTGATCTGCGGCATCGGCGGGCTGACCTTGACCTTCGGCAAGGTTACTTTGACCGCCATCGCTTGCGCTTTGATTCTTGGTATTCTGGTGAATATCATTCTGGGCAAAAAGAAAGACTAATCTTTTTTGAAATCGAATCGCGGTCCCTTCTTCGGAAGGGGCCGCTTTTTGTATTTAATTGGAAAAATCAGGCAATAATGGTTTCAGACGGAGGTAAAATGACCATGATTCAAAAATTAAAATTATTGCTGATTCCATTATTTATGATTTTGGGAATCCTCATTTATTTGTTGATCGCAGGAGAGCAGGAGAGTAAAGAGGTGCGAGAGGGCGTGGTGCGCTTTCATGTGGTGGCCAATTCAGATTCTTTAGAAGATCAAAAGTTGAAACTGCAGCTGAGAGACGGGCTTTTTTCCACCATTGAAGCTCTTTTTGCCGATTGCGCCGATCGGGAGGAGGCTCTCAAGAAAGCGGAAGACCATAAGGAATTTCTGGAGCAGGAGGGCGAGCGGATTCTTGGAAGCCTCGGCAGCGAGCAGCCGGTAAGGGTTTTGGTGGGAGAGCGCTTTTTCCCTACCAAAACCTATGGCGCATTATCCTTTCCGGCGGGAAATTATCAGGCGGTAAGTGTGGCGATCGGGGAAGGGAAGGGGGAAAATTTTTGGTGTGTCTTATATCCCGCTTTATGCCTCTCTCCCGCAGTAAGCGATGGAGAGAGCGAGAGCAAAATGGCGCTGGCAGTGGGGGAAGAGGCAACTGATTTTCTCCGAAAAGAGGGGCAGATTCCCAAAATTAAATTCCGACTGGTGGAATGGTATGAGCTTTTAATAAAAAAATTCAAGAATTCTTGAAAGAAATTTATAAAAACCTCTTTATTTTATCTATCTTTTATGTTAATATAAACTAAGATAAATATCAGGTGGAGGTTGCTCTATGAAAAAATTGATTAAAATTTTAAGCCTCATGATGGCGCTGGTCTTGGCAATGACCATGTTTACCGCTTGCTCCGGTGATGAGGAAGAAATTGAATTTTCCGAAGATATGGCGCCCATTACCATGACGGTTGCTCTGCCCATCGATGCCTCGGTGGAAAATTGGAGCGATTGGGAAAATGTTTTGAATGTCTGGATTGAAGATTTCAAAATGTTTGAGAATGTTACGCTGAAATTTACTACCATTCCCTCCGATGAGAAGGAATTGAAAAAATTCAAGCGTAAGGTTAACAACGGCAATATCGCGTGCATTTTAAGCGGAGAGGCTGATTTTATCACCGATATGATCGAGGATCGCTCTCTGATCGGATTGGGCGAAATGAAGTATCGTTATGTAACCTTGATGGAGAAATCCACCGAAGCAGTGATTACCCTTTCTCAGGAAAAGGATTTGAGCAACTATAAGGTTCCTGTATACGGTACCTTCCAAGGCCTCTATTACAATCGCACCCTCTTCAAGGACCTCGGGCTGGAGAATCCCACTTCCTGGGAGAATGTTTTGGCTGCCGTAAAGGTGCTGAATGAAAAGGGTTATACTCCTATCGCTGCAGGCTTTAAGGATCAGGGCTTTGATTATTTCATGGATGAGATGATCCTTTCCGAGGGCGGTACTGCTGAGCATAGCTATATGCCTTCCTTCGGCGTTGTCTCCAGCTGGGAGCGGGCCGTAAAGGATGTAAAGGCTCTGCAAGCAGCCGGCGCTTTTACCAAGGATTGCTTCAATACCACCTTTGATGATGCGGTAGATGCTTTCTTGAATGGCAAGGCCGGTATGATCGTGGCTCCTTCGGATGCCTTTGGCGGCAATCTTTCCGAGGATGATACCAAAGTAGTAGGCTTCCCTGCTGCTCCTCAGGGCAAGCGTGAGAAGGGTGCATTCATCGGTGATCTGAGCAACGGTGTCTATGTATCCAGAACCTTCTTCAACGATTCTGATAATCGTTGCGCCGATATGGTGATTAAATTGATCACCGAGTATTTCCTCAGCGCAGATTTTTATAATTTGGTGAAGAATGAGAGCACCATCAGCGCAGATCCCTTCTATTATGAGAATAATACCGTTACCAAAATGGATGAAGCAAAGGGCGCACTGATTGCCAATGCAATCAATGCAGATTGGTCCATGCGCAGATATGCTTATACTTATGAGGATATCATGAACGGTTTCCGCAAGGCGGTAACCGGTAAGGATATTACCGGCCCCCTGCAGGAGGTAACCGATAAAGAGATCAAGGCAACCGAGGAAGCGGTTCAGGCAGAAAGAGAAAAGGAATAACCCATGCTGAATAAAATCATCGGCGCTTTCCGATGGATGGGAAAGCATTGGGCCATATCCTTAGCCTGCTTTTTGGTAATTTCAATCTCCTTGGTATCCATTCTCTGCTGGCAGTTTTTCGGCAGGGAGCGAGCGGCGATTGTCCCTGTATATGTTACGGTAACGGGGCTTCCGGAAGGAAAGAATATGGAAAGCCGCGAGCTGATGATTGAAGACGGAGATACGGTATCAGAGATCTTTTCTCTGAAATATGAGGAGATCTATGAGCAATTTCAGCAACCGCTGATTGCCAACAATGCCTTCCGCTCTTTTATGGGGGTATCCCCTTCCGGCGGAAAACGGTTTTATGTACGGATCGACGGGACTTATACAAATAACTTAACCCAAGCCTATTCCAGAAACGGTGCGGTGATTGAGATTGAATACCGATAAAGCGCGGCACTAAATCCCAAAATAGCTACTACCCGAAAAAGAGGTTTGATTTCTCTTCTTCGGGTAGTTTCTTGCTATTTAAGCGAAGGAGACAGAAAAATTGTATCGCATTTTAGAGAAGCAACATTTGAACCCAACTGTGGGCAAAATGGTGATTGAAGCACCGCTGATCGCCCAAAAAGCGAAGGCGGGCCAATTTATTATTTTGCGGGTAGATGAGAAGGGCGAGCGTATTCCCCTCACCATTGCAGATTACGATCGTGCAAGAGGCACGATCACCATTATTTATCAGATTGTGGGCGCTACCACCATGGCCTTGGATCGGCTGGAAGCGGGAGATGCTCTTTGCGACTTTTTAGGGCCTTTGGGCAATCCTACTAAAATGGAAGGATTAAAGAGGGTAGCTGTTGTGGGCGGCGGTGTCGGCTGCGCCATTGCCCTGCCGGTGGCCAAGGGAATGAGCGAGAAGGGAATCCATGTAGATAGCGTGGTGGGCTTTCGCAATCGGGAGCTTGTAATCTTAGAAGAGGAATTTCGCCGAGTGAGCAAGGAATTCCGCTTGATGACCGACGATGGCTCCCATGGAGAAAAAGGGCTGGTTACCGATGCCCTGCGGGCGCTCTTGGAGCAGAATACCTATGATGAGGTCATTGCCATCGGGCCGATGGTGATGATGAAATTTATCTGTAAGCTGACGAAAGAATACGGGGTCAAAACCATTGTATCCATGAATCCCATTATGATTGATGGGACGGGGATGTGCGGCGGCTGCCGCCTGACCGTAGGCGGAGAGACTAAATTTGCCTGCGTAGACGGGCCTGAATTTGATGGCCATTTGGTGGATTTTGATCAGGCCATGGAGCGAGGGCGTACTTATCATGCCTTTGAGGAGCAGCAATGCAACCTTTTTAGAAAAGAGGTGGAGCAATAATGGCAAATATGAGCCTTGAAAAGCAAAAAATGCCGGAGCTTGCTCCCCATATCCGCAACCAAAATTTCCAAGAGGTCGCCCTTGGCTATACCAAAGAGCAGGCCCTTGCAGAGGCAGAGCGGTGCTTGGATTGCAAAAATCCAAAGTGCGTGGGCGGCTGCCCCGTGCAGATTGATATTCCTGCGTTTATTCGTAAGATAAAAGAAGAGGATTTTGAGGGCGCTTATGAGATCATCAGCGCCTCCAGCTCCCTGCCTGCTGTCTGCGGGCGGGTATGCCCTCAGGAAAATCAATGCGAAGGCCGATGCATTCGCGGCATTAAAGGGGAGCCGGTCGCCATTGGCCGCTTGGAGCGGTTTGTGGCCGATTGGCATATGAGCCATCAGAAGGCGCTTCCCCAAAAGCCGCTCTCCAACGGAAAGCGCGTGGCTGTAGTAGGCAGCGGCCCTGCAGGGCTTACCTGCGCAGGAGATTTGGCCAAAAAGGGCTATGAGGTTACCATCTTTGAGGCTTTGCATCTTCCCGGCGGCGTACTGGTCTACGGAATTCCCGAATTCCGCTTGCCCAAGGCCATCGTGGCCAAGGAAATTGAAGGGCTGAAGGCCCTTGGTGTCAAAATTGAGACCAATATGGTCATCGGCAGAATCCTTTCGGTGGATGAGCTTTTTGAGCAGGGCTTCGATGGCGTATTCATCGGAAGCGGCGCAGGCTTGCCTCGCTTTATGGGAATCCCCGGCGAAAATCTGAAGGGCGTCTTTTCCGCCAATGAATTTCTGACCCGTGTGAATCTGATGAAGTCCTATCTGCCCGATAGCCAAACGCCCATCCAAAAGGGGCGCCGCGTGGCGGTGGTCGGCGGCGGAAATGTAGCCATGGATGCTGCTCGCTGCGCAAAGCGCTTGGGGGCAGAGGAGGTCTATATTGTCTATCGCCGCTCCATGGAGGAAATCCCCGCCAGAAAAGAGGAAATTCACCATGCCATGGAGGAGGGGATTATCTTTAAGACCCTTACCAATCCGGTGGAGATTCTTGGGGATGAGCATCAGAATGTAGTAGCAATCAAATGCATGGAGATGGAACTGGGCGAGCCCGATGAGCGGGGTCGCCGCAGGCCGCTGGTAAAAGAGGATAGCGAGTTTTTGATGGAGATGGATTTGGTCATCATGGCCATCGGCACCTCTCCCAATCCCTTGATTCGCTCCACGACCCCCGGCCTTGAAACGAATCAACGGGGTTGCATTGTTGTTGAAGAAGAGACCTGCCTTACCTCCCGCGAGGGAGTTTATGCAGGGGGCGACGCCGTTACCGGCGCGGCCACGGTCATCCTCGCCATGGGTGCAGGAAAGCAGGCGGCGAAGGCCATGGATGAACAGCTGAGTCAATAAAAAAAGAGCCTTGTAACGCGCATTACATAGGGGCTGTAAAAAAATCAAACTGATTTTTTTACAGCCCCTTTTGCAGCGCATCAAAAATTATAAGGCGTTTTTATCCATTTTCACGATATCAAAAGAGCCCTTCAGCAGCGTATAGAGGGGCTGATAGAAGCGCATGATATTCCAAATCGAGATGCCGAAAAGGTCATATTTATGCGCCAAAGCAAGCTTCGCCTGATAGGAGCGGGCGTCCTCATACCATACCTCGTGCTGGCTGCCGTGGCGATCATAATAGCGGAAATTGGGGGCTTGAGCCGTCTCGTCATATAGGATGCGAGCACCGTATTTGCGGGCGAGCGCCACCGCCTCGAGATTTCCGACCGAGCGGGCGGGATAGCCTTTCTCATAGGGAAGCCGCCAATCGTATCCATAATTGGGCAGGCCCATCAAAAGCTTTTCGGCGGGGATTTCGGTGAGGGCATAGCGGAGCACCTGATCCACCTGCTCAATGGGGGAGACTGCCATGGGCGGGCCGAAGGTATGGCCCCATTCATAGGTCATGACCGTGGCGGCATCGGCGGCTGCCCCAAGCCCCTTATAGCGGAGCCCTTCATAAAGCGGCCCTTGCTGATCGGAAGAACTCTTGGGGGCAAGGGAAACCCAGACAGGGTGGGGCGCCAGCTGCTCCTTTAAGTAGGCAATCAGATCAATATAGGCCTGCCCCAAGGCGGCGGGGATGTATTCAAGATCCACGTTGATGCCGTAGTAGCCTTTTTCGGCGATCGCCTCTTTCAATTCTTCCGCAAGATGCGCCCATGCCCCTTTATTTTCTAAAAGGGTTGATGCCTTTCTTGCATTAAAGCCGCCGCTCTCATCTACGGTGGTCAGCACCAGTAAAGGCGCCACTCCCGCCTCCTTTGCCATGCGGATGATGGGGCGGTCCCCTTCGGGCTCCTCTAAATCTCCGTCTTCTTCCAAGCCATAGGAGAAGATGGAAAGCGAGGTGAGATAGGGGAGGGTTTTCTGCAGGGTCTTGCGATCGATAAAGGGATAGGCAAAGCCGTTGACCCAAAGCTTCTTCTCCGGTTCTTCGGGAGCAGGGATGATCAGGCTGTCGCCGATTACAAGATAGCGATGGGGATCGATGCCGTTGGCGGCTACCAACCGATCGATGGAGACGCCATAGCGCTTGGCGATGGAATAAAGGCTGTCGCCCGATTGAATGGTTACAATAGTCATGTGGTTCATATCTCCTTTCTTCCTTATAAGATATGAAAAATCGAGAAAAAAGTTGATTGAATTGAAGCAAAACCATTGACATTCTACGGAAAAGAGATACAATAAAAGTATATAAACTATTTATATAAAGAGAGGTATTCCGAAATGGCTGAATTGGTAAAAGACAAAGCATTGGATTTCAATGTGGAGAAAGCCGGCCCCGAAATCGATATGAGCAAGATCGTTCGTGTCGGGATCATCGGCTGCGGCTGGATCGCAGAAGCTCATGTTAAGCAGTATCTGAAGTGCCCCGATGTCGTGATCGTGGCAGGCTCCGATATCATCCCCGGCAAGGCTGCTAAGTTCTTTGCAGATATGGGCGTGGAAGGCGCTGCTTGCTACGAGAGCACCGAAGAGATGCTGGAGAAGGAAGATCTGGACGTTGTATCCGTATGTACTTATAACTCTCAGCATGCTCCCTGCGCCATTCAAGCAATGAAGGCCGGCGTGGATGTTATGCTGGAGAAGCCCTTCACCGTTACCTTGGAAGAGGCCGTTGAGGTGATGAAGGTAGAGAAGGAAACCGGCAGATTGCTCTCCATCGGCTTCCAGCCCAGAATGGACGAGAATATGAAGATGATCAAGAAGATCGTAGAGTCCGGCGAGTTGGGTGATATCTATTATATTCAAACCGGCGGCGGCCGTCGCCGCGGGATTCCCACCCCCTTCGGCACCTCCTTTATCGAGAAGGATAAGGGCGCGATCGGTGCTTTGGGCGATATCGGTTGCTATTCTTTGGATATGGTCCTCAATGCTATCGGTTATCCCAAGCCCTTGACTGTTACCGGTATCAAGACCGATTTCTTCGGCAAGAGCAGAACGTATTGGGAAGCTGAGGATAAGGCCGGCTATGAAGAGATCTTCGGCGTTGACGAATTCGCAGGAGGCTATATTCGCTTGGAAGGCGGCTTTACTTTGGACTTCCGTATTGCATGGGCGATGAATCTGGATACTCCGGGTGATACCATCATTATGGGTACCAAGGGCTCCTTGAGAATCCCCTCCACTGAGTGCTGGAACGGCTCTGTAGGCGGCGCGATGACCATCTATCATGATGTTGCCGGCAAGGGTTGCCAGACGGAGATTCCCATCCTGAAGACCAAGGATAGCCTTTTCTATCTCAAGATTCGCTCCTTCCTGGATGCTCATAAGAACGGCACTCCCGCTCCCGTTCCCTCCTCTCAGATCCTCTATAACCAAGCTATTCTGGATGGTATCGTAAAGAGCTCTGCAGCAGGGAAAGAGATCGAGATCGAGATCCCCGAAATCTAAAAAAGGCGCAGACCATAAAAAGAAAGACCCGAGAGGGTCTTTCTTTTTTATGGTCTCGCCCAAATCACCATCGGCATATCGGTATATAGCCGATGGTGATTTGAGCAAATTCTGCATCCTTTTTGATGAGATGAGGAATGAGGAAAATGGATTTTCAAAAGAAAATCCATAAATGCCCCTTGCGGGGCAAAAGAGGATTTTTTGTCTGTTCCTACGAACGGTAGAAAATCAAGGGCTATGAATGGATTTCTTATATTGAAGGGGCGTTTTGCCGAATTGCTTTTTGAATAGGGTGATAAATTGGGAAGTATCGGAAAAACCGCTCTCGGCGGCTACTCTTGAGACAGGGAGATTCTCCTGCAAAAGGGTGGCGGCATAAGCAATACGCTTCTGCCGTAGATATTCCACGGGGGTTACCCCAAGATGGGTGCGAAATTGCCGCTCTAAGGTGCTGATGCTCAAGAATTGCTCCTTGGCCAATGCTTCGATCCGAAGAGGGGAACGGAAATTTTCGTTGATTTGATAAAGAATGCTTTGGAGCTCTTCGGGCAGATCGGTCTCTTTGGGGGTGAAGCCTTCTTTTAAGGATTGCAAAAGGGAGAAAAAAGCGGTATACTGTTCTATAGAAGAGCTTTGCCGCTCCAGTTGCGCGCAAAGGTGAAGCAGGCGGTCCTTGCGGGCGGGTACAATGCGGTTGCCGATCCCCTTCGGCCGCTCAAAGAAGGGCGCGAGCAGGGCTTCGTTGCCTTTGGGGGAGAAGAGGAGCCAATAATGCTCATGGGGCGCCATTTCCCGATAAACGCAATGGTGGTATTCGAAGGGGCGCGTAATGATGCAATCCCCCCGCTCTACCGGATAAAGGTTCCCCTCCACCATGAAGGCCACCTTTCCGCTTAAGTTGATATAGATTTCGCATTGATCGTGGATATGGGAATCATTGACCTCCAGCGGCAGGACATGGGGATGATGGATAATAGAGAGGGAAAAGGGCGCAAGGCCCGCAAAATTTAGCTTTTTGGGTTGCATGGGTCGCATTCCTCCTTTCTACGCCGATTTTATCATATTTTTTGCGTAAAAATCAATAGAAATGCAAAAAAATATATGATATCATCCTCTTGGAGGTTGAAAAAGATGGATCTTTTATTTTTAATGATATCAGCGGTTTTGCTGGCAGGGGATTTTCTGATTGCCGGTCTTTACCAGCGGCGGGAGGGAAATTCTCCCGAGAAAGTCTTTCGGTTTAATTTTTTTATCGGTTTATTTTCGGTGATCATCTTCTTTTTTATCAACGGGTGCCGCTTGGAGTTTACTGCCTTTTCCGGCATCCTTGCCCTGGTGATGATCTCGCTTGCCATTCTTTATACCCTGCTTGGGTTCAAAATTTTAGCCGCCGGCGGCATCGCTTATTATACCTTTTTTCTAATGACCGGCGGAATGGTGGTGCCGTATATCTGGGGGCTTCTTTTCTTGGATGAGGCCTTTTCGTGGCTACGGCTCATCGGGCTTCTTCTCATTGTCGGCTCTGCCTTTTTAATCTATGCGGGGCCGCAAAAACTCTCGCCCAAGATGATCGGACTATGCGCAGCGATCTTTTTGCTTAATGGCTTTGTGAGTGTGATCTCCAAGGAGCATCAGATCAGCGATCAGGCGGTCTCCTCGGCGGCTTATGTGATTCTCACCGCTATGGTAAAGGTTCTCCTTTGCGGCGGGATTTTGATCTATTATCATTTCAAAAAGAAAGAAAAAACAGAGCGGGCGCCGATTTCCGGGCTTTCGATCCTGCTTTTAGCGGCCTCTGCTCTTTTGAGCGGTCTTTCTTATATGCTGCAGCTCAATTGTGCTGCTAATCTACCTGCCACCATTGTTTATCCCATTGTTACCGGCGGCGGTATTGTTTTCACTGTGGCGGCAGGCTGGATCTTCTTAAAAGAAAAGCCTACCA
Source organism: Eubacteriales bacterium (assembly GCA_045586045.1). Classification (GTDB taxonomy): domain Bacteria; phylum Bacillota; class Clostridia; order Oscillospirales; family QAKW01; genus QAKW01. The sequence goes on along the minus strand of JAZMZQ010000096.1, from coordinate 10,905 downwards.
AGCAGCTTCTTCTCGGCGTAATGCTTTGCTTTATCGGTACTTGCTTATTCATATAAACGGAGGAAATGGAAATGCGCTATTTTGATGTATTTTATCAGGCGGGGGAAAATCCCGTATTTTGCTATCGCAGCGGCCTGATGGTCTATGAGGAGCAGGTGATCGGCGGGGCTTTGGTTGCCGGCGGTTGGAATACGGCAGGATACCCTTTGAATGTTTTATCCAATTGCCCTTCTCGGGTGAATCCAAAGGATTTTGCCGAGCCCTTTGCGTTTAATTTAGAGGTCAATGGGCAGAGCGTGGCTTATGATTTGAAATTCATGGATTTCTCGGTGGATAAGACAGAAGAAAACATTCATGCAATTCTCTCTTTAGAAAGCGGAAGAATGCCTCTTTCCATTAAGATTCATACCATTCTGGACGGCACTCAGATGTTTACCCGTTGGCTGGAGCTTGAAAATCGCTCCGGCGAGCCGATGCATATCAGCCGTATCGTGCTGCTGGGCGGCGGTCTTGAGAGTCGATTGGATGAGGAGGAGAGTGCCAGCTATTCTCTCGGTTCCTTTGAGAGCTGCGAATGGGGCAAGGAAGGGCAGTTTGGCTGGCGTGCTCTTTCCGAGGAGCAAACCATTGTGGATTGCCGCTTCCATCGGGATCGCTACCGCCATCCGCTGATCTTTTTGAAGAATGAAACCACCGGTGCCATCTGGTTTGCCCAGATCGCTTTTAGCGGCGGTTGCCGTTTTACAGCCGATCTTTTCCATGAGCAAATCCCTGTTCAGCGCAAGGTGCTGCATCGCAAGCATCTTGCTCTCTCCATGGAGCTTTGCTGCCACGCCCCCCAATTGGTATTGAAGGCAGGGGAGCGCTTCTCTCTGCCCGAGGTTCATATGGGCGCCGTGCAGGGAGATCTGGATCAAGCGGTGAATGAGATGCATGCCCATATTCGCAAATCGGTATTGAATTCCAAAGAGACCGATCCTTCTGCCTGCCTGATTGGCTGCGGCATGGGCGCGGAGCACGATATGTCGGTAGCAACCTCCAAGGCCTTTATCGATCAGTTTGCCAAGATGGGCGGTGAAATCTTTATCATCGACGCCGGTTGGGAGTGCCCTCCCGGGGAGGAGCAGAGATGGGGGAAATATAACGGAATCAATGTTCCCAACCCTGAGCGGTATCCCCATGGCCTTTCGGAGCTTTCCGATTATTGCCATGAAAAGGGCCTAAAATTCGGCCTCTGGGTGGAGATGGAGCGGATCGGCATCCATTCTCCCATCTTGGAATCCCATCCCGAATGGCGGCTGAAAAATGCCCTTGGGGAGCAGGATGCAAATTATCTCGACCTTGCCAACCCCGAAGCGGCCGAGTGGGCAGAGAGCGAGCTTGCCCGTATCATTGAGGAATATCGCTTAGAGCTTTTGCGGGTGGACTACAACGGCACCCATAAGAGCTACTACGGCCTGCGGGATACCGAAAGCGGAGCCAAGGAAAGCCAACCCTTGCGGCAGTTTACCGCTGTTTACAAAATCTATCAGAATCTGAAAAAGCGCTATCCCAATGTGATTTTTGAAAACTGCGCAGGCGGCGGCGGCCGCACGGATCTTGGGATGATGAAGGCCTTTCATCATACATGGGTTTCCGATTGGCAGAATATGCCCCGCTCTGTCCGCATTACCAATGGCATGACCATGGCGCTGCCCCCTGAGCGGGTGGATCGCCTCTTTGCGGGAATGGGTTGCCATGAGATCGGCGGCCTTGATGCCCATCTGCGCAATTGCCTGCTGGGGCATGTCAGCCTGAATGTGGTGCATCCGATGGCGGCAGGGGACAACAGCGAGCAGCTGGCCTTTATCCAAAGAAGCATTCAGCTTTATAAGGATTTCATTCGCCCCATTTTGCCCACCTGCAAAATCTATCACCATACCCCCGAATCGGGCAAGGCCTTGGTCAATGTCATGGAAATTGCCGCTCCCGATGGCTCCCGCGGTGCCCTTACCGCCATCAGCCATACCGGTAGTGGAGAGCAGCAGATGAAAGTGCGGCTCAAAGGGGCAAAGAGCGGAAAGAACTATCAGGTTACCTTCGATAATGAAGGGGAAAGCATCGTGATGGATGGTTATACCTTGCGTGCAGAAGGGATCCATCTCTATGTTCCTTCTTCCCTTTCTTCTGAATTAATTTATTATAAAGAAGTATAAAATAAAAAAGAGGCGCTCGCCTCTTTTTTATTTACATTTTATATAGGGTATGATAGTATAATAAAGTAAAACGAAGGAAAGGGAAAAAATAGTGGAAGTATTATATTTTTTGGAATCTATTCGAAATCCTGTTTTGGATTTTTTAATGTCGGCGCTGACTCATTTCGGAGAGGAAACCCTCTTCTTGGTGGCAGTGATGATCTTTTTATGGTGCGTCAATAAAAAGGACGGTTATTTTCTGCTTCTGGTGGGCATTTTCGGCACCCAGATCAATCAGCTGCTGAAAATCACCTTTCGGATCGAGCGCCCTTGGGTGCGGGATCCCAAGTTTACGGTGGTGGGCGATGCCAAAGCAAGCGCAGGGGGATATTCCTTCCCCAGCGGCCATACCCAAAGCGCAGTAACCACCTTCGGCGGAATCGCCCGCATTACCAAGCGGCTTTGGCTGCGGGTGGCAGGGATTGCCATTTGCCTGATTGTGCCGTTTACTCGGATGTATTTGGGGGTTCATACTCCTGCAGATGTCCTGACCTCGCTGGTATTGGCAACTGCCATGGTTTTGCTTTTTTATCCCCTCATGAATAAAATTTGGGAGACCAAAAACGGCGTGCGCTATCTCCTTTGGGCCTTGCTCGGCTGGTCGATCCTCCACAGCCTTTTTATGAAATTCTTCCCCTTCCCTGCCGATACGGCAGCTGCAGAGCTCGCAGGCGCACTGAAAAATTCCTATAAGCTGCTGGGCGCCACCGCGGGCTTCTATTGCGCTTATGAGATGGATCGTAAATGGCTGCATTTTGAGGTGCAGGCGGTATGGTGGGCGCAGATTCTGAAGGTGGCAGGAGGCCTGATCCTTACAGTGGCGGTGCAGGAACTTGGCTATCTGATCGTTGGTCTTTTTACCGACGCCCTTTTCGGCCGCGCCATCATCTATTTTGCCATGGCCCTTGCGGCGGCAGGATTATGGCCGATCACCTTTAAGTGGTTTGCAAAATTTGGACAATAATAAAAATGGCTTGCAGGTGCAAGCCATTTTTATTATTGCTTCATTAAAATTTTCACGCCGTCTTTCCCATCCTCCAGCAGCACGCCCTTGGCGGCAAGCTCATCGCGGATGGCATCGGCTCTTGCAAAATCCTTGGCGGCCCGAGCGGCGGTCCGCTCCTCTACCAAGGCTTTGATCTCTTCGGGAATCTCCTGCTCCATTTCGCCGGTTACAATGTTGAGCACATGGGTCAGCTCGGTAAAGAGCTCCTTCATGGCGGTGAGGAAGGGGGCAGAGTGGGTCTCGGACAGGCGGGTATTGATCCAGCGGGCCAGATCAAAGATGGCGGAGAGGGCGTCGGCGGTGTTGAGGTCATCGTCCATCTTCTCCAAGAATTTTTCCTTAAAGGCGGGCAACTCCCCAAGCAGCGCTTCCTCCTCGGAAGAAAGCTTACCGGCGGCGCTCTTTAAGGCATAGTCCAGATTATTTTTGGTGGTATAAAGGCGGGCAAGGCTTGCCTTGGCAGCCTCCAAAACATCCTTGCTATAGTTGATAGGGCTTCTATAGTGAGAAGAGAGCATAAAGAGGCGGATTGCCTCATAGCCATAGGCGGCAGCCGCATCACGGACGGTAAAGAAATTGCCTGCGGATTTGCTCATTTTATGGTTATCCACATTGATATGGCCGTTATGAAGCCAATAATGGGCAAATTCACAGCCGTTGGCCGCCTCGCTTTGAGCGATTTCATTTTCATGGTGGGGGAAGATCAGATCCACACCGCCGCAATGGATATCAATGGTTTTGCCTAAAAATTTGCAAGCCATGGCAGAGCATTCAATATGCCAGCCGGGGCGGCCCATGCCCCAAGGGCTTTCCCATGCGGGCTCTCCTTCCTTGGCCGCTTTCCAGACAGCGAAGTCCATCGGATCCTTTTTCAGATCATTCACATCGATTCTTGCGCCGCTTTCCAGCTGATCCATGGGCAGATGAGAAAGCTTGCCGTAGCCCTTGAATTCTTTGGTGGAATAAAAGACATCGCCGCCCGATTCATAGGCATAGCCCTTCTCAATGAGGGCTTCAATGATCTTGATGATATCGCCGATGCAATGGGTGGCGCGGGGATGGATGGTTGCTTTGCCTACGCCGAGACCTTGGGCATCGGTATAATATTCTGCAATATAGCGATCGCCAAGCTCTGCAAGGGTAACCCCTTCTTCGTTGGATTTTTTGATCATTTTATCATCCACATCGGTAAAATTCTGCACAAACTTTACCTTATAGCCCCGATATTCAAAATAACGGCGCAATACATCGAAGGTAATAAAAGGGCGGGCGTTGCCGATATGGAAGAAATTATAGACGGTAGGGCCGCAGGCGTACATCAGCACCTTGCCTGGGGTGATGGGGACAAATTCTTCTTTCTGGCGGGTCAGGGTGTTATAAAGCTTCATGATTTATTTCTCCTCTAATTTTTTCTCAAGTTCTGCAATACGGGCCTGCAGGCGGCAAAGCTCCTGCGCCACAGGGTCGGATATATGGATCTGATCCAAGAGATCAACCTTCTGCCCATTCTGGCGAATGACCCTTGCCGGCACACCGACAGCGGTGGAATGGGGCGGCACCGGATCCAGCACCACCGCATTGGCGGCGATCTTGCTATGGCTGCCGATGGTGAAGGGGCCTAAGATCTTGGCGCCGCTGCCGACCATGACATGATCCTCTAAGGTGGGATGGCGCTTGCCGGTATCCTTGCCGGTACCGCCTAAGGTAACCCCTTGATAAAGCAGGCAATAATCGCCCACCTCGGCCGTTTCTCCGATTACAATGCCGGTGCCGTGGTCGATGCAGAGGCCTCTGCCGATCTTGGCGGCAGGATGGATCTCCACGCCGGTGCGGAATTTGGCATATTGGGAAACCCAGCGGGCTAAAAAATAGCGCCGATGGTTATAAAGCCAATGGGAAAGGCGGTAAAATAATACCGCATGAAAACCATTATAAAGAAGGAAGATTTCCGCCTTGCTGCGAGCAGCAGGATCTCGCTCCTTAAAGGCGTTCAGATCCTCCCGAACTTTCTTAAACATAAAATAACCTCCAAAAAATAAAAGCCTCCGCTGCAAAAAGCAACAGAGGCGTCTATCCATTCAAAACGCGGTTCCACTCCGAATTTGATCACTCATTTCCTTGATAACGGGGAAAGCGCCCCCGCCCTTCACTCACGCAAAGGGGATACACTGCGAAGCGCACATTCATATGATCTTTGCCTGCAAGGGCTTTCAGCCGCCGGCCCTCACTCTCTTTGAAGAAAGAAAATACTACTATTTTCGCAGGAAATACTGTTAATTTAGTTTATTATATGCTATAATCACTTAAAAAGCAAGTCTTTTATTTTGATTCTTTTTCCAAAATTTTCATACTTTTTTCATATTGATGGGTTATACTTATGATAGAATCAAAAAAATAAGGAGGGAAACCGCCGTGAATGAATATAATTTTGATCCCATGACGGGAGAACCGATCGAAAAGCCCCAAGAGACACCGTCCCAAGAGGCACAGCCCCAAGAGACACCGTCCCAAGAGGCACAGGCTCAAGACCCACAGGCTCAAGAGGCACAGCCCCAAGAAGCACAGCCCCAAGGGTCGCAGACCCAAGAGCCGGAAATGCAAGAGCCTATTATGCAAGAGGCAGAAAAAGAGATGCCCAAAGCGCAGGCTTATCCGACTGAAGAAAATCCCGTTTATCATTATGCCCGCCCTAAGGCGGAAGCATCTTTTCAAAGAGAGTATTCTTCAGCGGGAGGTGGCGGCTATGATCGGCCGTATACACCGCCTGTGAAAAAAGAGCCGAAGTTTGTTACCCAAAGAGCCTTGGCGATAGCAGTGGCAATTACACTGATCGGCGCTCTTATTTTAGGCCTCGGCGGGGGGATTCTGGCCGCCAAGCTGCTTCCCGGCGGCGCCACCCCTACCGGCACGGCAGTGATCTATAAAACCGCCAAGCTGCAGGATGCAGAGGGAGATAAGCAAAAGAAGGAACTGACCATCCCGGAGGTGGCAGAGCTTGTAAAGAATAGCGTAGTGGAGATTACCACCGAGCAGATTGTAACCGGCTCCTTTATGCAGCAGTATGTAAGCGAGGGCGCGGGAAGCGGCGTGATCTTTACCAAGGACGGTTATATTGTTACCAACCATCATGTCATCGATGGGGCAACCAATATCAAGGTGCGCCTTGCCGACGGCACGGAATATACCGCCAAGCTTTTAGGCAGTGATGCCAAGAGCGATCTTGCGGTCATCAAGGTGGAGGCGACGGACCTGACCCCTGCCGCCTTCGGAAAATCCGCCGAGCTCAAGGTGGGAGATACCGTCGTCGCTGTAGGTAATCCTCTGGGGGAACTGGGCGGTACGGTAACCCGCGGCATTATCAGTGCGCTGGATCGGGCCATTACCATCGATAAGGTAACCATGAATCTGCTCCAGACGGATACGGCCATCAATCCGGGAAATTCCGGCGGCGGCATGTTTAATACCAGCGGTCAGCTGGTGGGCGTGGTTAATGCAAAATCCGCAGGCGAAGAGATCGAGGGGCTTGGCTTTGCCATTCCCATCGATACCGCAGCAAAGGTGATTGAGGATCTTTTGGAGCTGGGCTATGTTTCCGGCCGAGTAAGCACCGGCTTTACCTTTGTGGAGATTCGGGATTCCATGACGGCGATGATGTATCGTGTCAATGAGATGGGCCTTTATATTTCTGCCGTAAAGAAGGGAAGCGATGGAGAAAAGGCCGGCTTTAAGAGCGGGGACTATGTGGTATCGGTAGAGGGTACTATTGTAACCACCGAGGCCGAGGCCAATGCTATTATTGATACCAAATCCCCCGGCGATACGGTGAAGATCGAGGTTAAACGAAACGGGGAAAAGCAAACCATTCCTCTTACTTTGAGCGAATATGTGCCCGCAAAAGAAGAGCAAAAGACCAATGTGAGCAATCAGCAGGGCAATCAGCAGAGCAATCCGCTGGGCGGGATGTTTCCCTTCTTGAATTAAATGAACAGGAGTTGCGAAAAATCTCGCAACTCCTGTTTTTCTTTTGTTGATTGGTGCATAGAATCTACCGAGGTGAAACTATGAACCATCGGAAATTCATGCAAAATGCCGCCATCCTGACGGGGACCGGCCTTGCCCTGCGGGCGGCAGGGCTGCTGCTGCGGGTGCTTCTGGCCAATGTATTGGGAGAGGGGGGCATGGGGCTTTATTCCCTGACCTTTACGGTATATAATCTTTTTATCACCCTTGCCCAATCGGGAATTGGGGTGGCGGTAACCCGCTTGGTGGCCCAATATCTTGCCCTGAAGGAGCAGGATAAAGCGGAAGGGGCGCTTCGGGCCTGCCTGCTTCGCGCAGGTTTATTGGGCTCCTTGGCGGGAGCGGGTTTATGGATCGGTGCGCCCTTTTTGGCAGGAAGATGGATCGGAGAGCCCTCTTGCACCTTCGCCCTTCGGGTATTGGCTTTTTCTCTGCCCTTTATGGCGGTGGCAGGCTGCTTCAATGGCTATTTTCTGGGGCGGCGGGAAGTTCGGCCCGGGTGTTTTGCCCAGACGCTGGAGCAGGCGGTTCGCCTTGGGATGGTGGCCCTTGCGGTGGTGCTTTTTCGCCATCGGCCACGCGCTTTCCTTTTGGGGATGGTGGTCCTTGCCAATACGGTATCGGAAGGGATCTCCTGCCTGTTTTTGGGGATACAAGCGGGCAAAAAAAGAGAAAAAGGGAATTATAGCCCCATCGAAAAGGGAGCGGTGCGGAGGATCGCTCTGCCGGTAGCGGCCTCCAAATACCTCTCCACCGCCCTTCATTCCACCGAAAATATTTTGATTCCTACCGCCATTGCGCGGCATACGGGGGATTATTCCTTAGGGCTTGCCCAATTTGGGGCGTTGAAGGGGATGGCCATCCCGCTTCTTTTCTTCCCCGCCTCTTTTTTGAATGCGTTATCCTCCCTGCTGGTGCCGGAGGTAACCGAGAGCTACGCCCGCGCCGATGGGAGAGCCACCGGCCGGATCGTGGGGCGGGCCTTGGAGATTACCACCGCTCTTTCGGTGATGATCGGCGGGGTCTTTTTTCTCTATGGCAAGGAGCTGGGGAGGCTGCTTTACCATAGCGATACAGTGGGAATGATGCTTCGGGTGCTGGCACCTATTACCCCCTTTATGTATTTGGATACCATTGCCGATGGGCTCTTAAAAGGGATGGATCAGCAGCGATATGCTCTTCGCAATAATACGGTAGATTCTATTTTGCGGATTCTTCTCACTGCGGTGGCGGTGCCTGCTTTTGGGATCTATGGATTTTTAGGGGTGATGGTATTCAGCAATATCTTGGTGGCGACTTTGAATATCCGCACTCTGCTGCGGGCTTGCTGCTTGCAGGTGGATTGGAGAGGCTGGCTGCTGCGCCCCTTGGCGGCGGTGGGGCTTGCTACCGCCTTTTGGAGCATTTTCCCCTTAAAAAGCGGGCTGACGGCCTGCATTTTAGGGGCAGCGCTATGGTGCGGCTTCTATCTTTTGCTCTATTGGTTGACACTGCCCCAAAAAGAATTTATAATAAAGATAGGGTGAGCAGTTAAACCCGAACCCTAAAGTAAAGGAAAGGAAGCAGCAGGATGAGAGAGCAGTTGTTGGAATATTTTGCCGATGTGCCGATTGTGGCGGCGGCCAAAAGCGAGAAGGAGCTGGAGCGGTGCTTAGAGAGCGCCTGCCCTGTGGTCTTTATGCTTTTCGGCGATATCTGCAATGTGGCGGAGCTGGTCAAAAAGATTAAGGCGGCAGGAAAGATTGCAGTGGTCCATCTGGATTTGGTGGATGGGCTGGCGCCGAAGGATGTCAGCGTGGATTTCATTGTCTCTCATACCGAGGCGGATGGCATCATCTCCACCAAAAGCAATCTGATCCGCTATGCCAAGCAAAAGGGGCTTCTGACCATCCAGCGGTATTTTTTGCTGGATTCCAGAGTCTTGGAAAATATTGAAAAGAGCAGCTCCTCTGCTGATTTTCTGGAGGTATTGCCGGGGGTGATGCCCAAGATCATCCGTCAACTGGCCGCAACAACCGGCAAGCCGATTATAGCAGGGGGCATGATTCGGGATAAAGAGGATGTGCTCTCCGCCCTGTCGGCAGGCGCGGTGGCGATTTCTTCTACCAACAATAAAGTCTGGTTTATGGAGTGAAAAAAATGAAACTTGAATTTTTAGGCGCTGCCCATGAGGTAACGGGCTCCTGCACCCTTTTGGAAGCGGCAGGAAAAAAGATATTGATTGATTGCGGAATGGAGCAAGGCGCGGATATCTATGAGAATTGCGCGCTTCCGATTCTGCCTTCCGATGTAGATGCAGTATTGCTGACGCACGCTCATATTGACCATTCGGGTAAGCTTCCTCTTTTGAGCGCCCAAGGCTTTCGGGGGAATATTTACGCTACGGAAGCAACCGGCCGTCTCTGCTCTATCATGCTGCGGGATTCTGCGCATATTCAAGAGCAGGAGGCGCTATGGCGCAATAAAAAGGCCCAGCGAAGCGGGGAGGCGGGATATCAGCCGTTATATACTGTTGAGGATGCCATGCAGACCATGGGACTTTTCGTGCTGTGTCAATACCATGAGATCTATCATGTTGCCGATGGAATCTCTGTTCGTTTTTTGGATGCAGGGCATTTGTTGGGCTCTGCCAGCATCGAGATCACCGTCAAAGAAGGCGAAAAGCAGGAAATACTGCTGTTTTCGGGAGATCTCGGGAATCGCAATCGCCCCCTGATCCGCGATCCGGAACTGCCGAAGCGGGCCGATTCGGTCATTATTGAATCGACCTACGGAAATCGCCTCCACGGCCCCCGTAAGGATTACATCGGCCAGCTTGCCGAAATATTGCAGGAAACCTTCGATCGGGGCGGGAATGTGGTGATTCCTTCTTTTGCAGTGGGAAGAACGCAGGAATTTCTCTATCTTCTCAGAGAAATTAAGGAAAAGGGGCTTTTGACGGGGCACGATGGCTTCCCTGTATTTGTAGACAGCCCCTTGGCGGCGGAAGCGACCAAGATTTATTTTGATGATCTCGTTGATTATTATGATGAGGAGATGCTGGCGCTGCTGCGGCAAGGCATCAATATATTGGAATTTGAAGGGCTGGAGATTTCCCAAACGACCGCAGAATCCATGGCAATCAATGAAGACAAGCGCCCGAAGGTCATTCTTTCTGCCAGCGGCATGTGTGAGGCGGGGAGAATCCGCCATCATTTGAAATATAACCTTTGGCGGGCGGATAGTACGATTTTATTTGTCGGTTACCAAGCGGAGGGGACAATGGGCCGCATTTTGCAGGACGGCGCAACGACGGTTCGCTTATTCGGAGAGCCGGTGCAGGTGCGGGCAAGGATTGCCACAATGGACGGCATCAGCGGCCATGCGGATCAGAAGATTATGCTGGAATGGCTTGGAAATCTTGAAAAGCCGCCTAAGATGGTCTATGTAAACCATGGGCAGGATACCGTCTGCGATGAGTTTGCAGCCGTGATCTCCGCCAAGCTTTCCTATCCCGCTTGCGCGCCGTATAACGGCGGAATTTATGATGTGGAAAGCGGGGAGTGCCTGAGAGAAGGCAATCGGCAGCGCTTGGTGAAGAAATCGCTGGTTAAGACGCGCAGGAGCGCCTCCTACGAGCGGCTTGTGCGGGCAGGCGAGCGGCTT
>JAZMZQ010000095.1:0-4033 GCA_045586045.1 Eubacteriales bacterium | reverse complement strand
CGTAGCCATGTCGTTCTGTGAGCCAAGGAGTTGAATTACTAAGTTGTCTTCCTAAGACCGCTTGGCCTCCGACTTGGGGGTTGAATTGTCAACCCCCGTATTGATTTTTTAGAGCACCTTTGCAAGAAATTCCTTCAAGCGATCGCACTTGGGATTCCCGAAAACTTCATCGGGGCTTCCCTCTTCCAAGATTCTGCCTTCGTCCATAAAGACTACGCGGCTTCCCACCTCACGGGCAAAGCCCATCTCATAGGTTAAGACCACCATGGTCATACCGCCGCGGGCAAGATCCTTCATAACGTCCAGAACCTCTCCTACCATTTCGGGATCAAGAGCAGAGGTAGGCTCATCAAAGAGCATGACATCCGGATCCATGCAAAGGGCGCGGACAATCGCTACACGCTGCTTCTGCCCGCCGGAAAGCTGGCTGGGATAGGCGTTGGCCCGATCCTCCAGCCCGACCCGCTTCAAAAGCTCCAGTGCCTTGGCTTCCGCCTCCGCCTTCGGCATCTTTTTCAGCTTGATGGGCGCCAAAGTCATATTCTGCATAATGGTCTTATGAGGGAAAAGATTAAAATGCTGAAAGACCATGCCCATTCTCTGGCGATGAAGATTGATATTCACCTTTTTATCGTTGATATCCACGCCATCGAAGATGATCGCACCTTCGGTGGGCGTCTCCAGCAGATTGAGGCTTCTCAAGAGGGTGGATTTTCCGCTTCCGGAGGGGCCCACGATTACCACAACCTCGCCCCGCTTAATGCCGATTTCCACACCATCCAACGCGCGGATCTCGCCGCCGTTATAGTGCTTTTTCAAGCCGTTTACCTGAATGATATTATCGCTCACTCTTTTTCAGCCTCCTCTCCAGAATACCGACCAACCATGAGAAGAACATCACCATGATCAAATAGACGCCGGCCACTGCCAGCAAAGGCCAGAAGCTCTGATAAGTAACGCCGCGGATAATATTGGCGCCGCGGGTCAGATCGGTAACGCCCACATAGCCTGCAATGGCCGTCTCCTTCAAAAGGACAATGAATTCATTGGCCAAAGCGGGCAAAATGCTCTTAAAGGCCTGAGGGATGACAATAAACCACATGGTCTGGACATAGCCAAGGCCCAAAGAACGGCCCGCCTCATTCTGGCCGGGATCCACGCTCATAATACCGCCGCGGATAATCTCTGCCACATAGGCCGCAGAATTGATTCCGAATGCGATGATACCGCAGAGCATCTTATTATTGGAGCTTGCCATGATGATAAAGAAAATGATCAGAATCTGCACCATGGAGGGGGTGCCGCGGATAACAGTGAGATATACCTTGCAAATCCAGTTGCCTACCGCAAGAAAGGGCTTGGCAGGGCCTGTCATTCTCTCATACTGCTGATCATAGGTAGAGCGAACTGCCGCAATAATGACCCCTAAGACCACGCCGAGAACCAGCGCAAAGAAGGTCAGAATCAGCGTATTCTGAACACCCTCAACGATATATTTCCAGCGGTTATCTTCAATAAAAGCGGTATGAAAATCCCGCCAAAGGGTTGCAAAAAACTCTTGCATATTTTTTAACCTCTCGCAAAATCAAGGGCTGTAATTGCTACAGCCCTTGTATTTTTTTATTTCTTTATTATTTCTCTGCAGGAATATACTTATCGATGATCTTCTGGACAGTACCATCAGCGATCAGATCTTTCAGAGCGCCGTTGATATCATCCATCAGCTCAGTATTCTTCTTGCCTACTGCAGCAGCATAATCCTCGATGATATACTCGGTCTCAAGGATCTTCAGGCCCTCATTCTGATCAACGAATACCTTAGCAGGCTCATTATCAATAACAACGCAATCTACCTTGCCGCTCTGCAAAGCGATGACAGCATCAGCGCCCTTGTTGTAACGCTCAACAGTGCCCAGCTTCTCGTCCTCGATATCCCAAGTGCAATAGAGATCGCCGGTGGTAGCCAGCTGAACGCCGATCTTATGATTGGCACCCTCTGCAAAAAGATCATCCGCTTTGGTGATCTTGGAATCTTCTTTTACGATGATTACCTGCTTACCGGTTGCATAAGTATCGGTGAAATCTACCTGCTCTTTGCGATCCTCGGTAACGGTGAGACCTGCCATGGCAAAATCATATTTGCCTTCCTGCACGCCGATGATGATGGAATCAAAATCCACATTCTCGATCTTCAGCTCTTTGCCAAGCTTCTCGGCGATAGCAGCTGCGATCTCGGCATCGATACCGACAATCTTGCCGTCTTCCATGTACTCATAGGGAGGGAACTCTGCGTTGGTAGCCATTACCAAAACATTGTCGTCCTTCTTTGCGCCGCAGCCTGCCATGCAGGTCAGAGCCAGCAGCATTACCAGCACAAGTGCAATAATCTTTTTCATTTTTTTATTCCTCTTTTCATCTATTTTTAGGATATGCAAGTATTATAATGCATAATATTCGCAATGTCAAGCATAAAAACGGTTTTTTATACATAAAATTCAACAAACTTTAGCCCTTTACTCTGTTAAACTTGCCTAAAAATGTATATTTCGTCCATTATTCACAGACCTACGCCGAAATTATGCATGCATAAAGGTTGTATATTATTCATAAATATACACGATTATATTCTTGCTGCAGGGCCGCCTGCTCCTCCTCGCTCAGCGGCTCAAAGGGCAGGCCGAAATAAGCAAGGATCCCCTTGGCAATAGCCACCCCGATTTCATAGACATTGTTGACAATAAAATCCGCATCTTGAGGGTCGGCATGATTCCCCACCTCCACAATGACCGCAGGAGGCCGAGAGCGGCGCAGCTCATAATACCCCAGCCCCCCAAATGCAGAAGCACCTTCCGTTGTCCCCAAATCCTCCGTTGGGGTAACCTGCGATAAATAAGAAGAGATCTCCTCTGCCAAGCGCTGCCCATTGGAATTAGGGCGGTAATAATAGATCAGCGAACCCCTCTGCCCTACCGGACGGGAGACCGAGCGAATCGCCACATAGACATCGGGATTTTGCGCATTGGCATCCGCCACCACCGTCGGAAGATCGTAATCGGGATTATTCCGCTCCACGCTCAGCCCGTTTCTTGTAAGTTCCAATTCCACCACGTCGGCAATCAAATTCATTCTTGCCTCTTCTGTCCCATAGGTGCCATAGCCCAAATTAAAATGCCGCACCGAAGGAGAAAGATAAACCTCAGCCATATATATCACCTCATCTATAAATATATGAAAAAAACGATCCGCAAAAGACCACGGATCGCTTTTTGTTTTATAGATTTTTCAAAAGGGCCGGTAATTCCGATAGATGGGAAAGGCAATAATCCGGCCGGATATCCGAAGGATTTTCCTTTCCCTTTGGATTAAACCAAATGGTGCGGACGCCGATGGCCTGCCCGCCTTTGATATCGGAGGTCAGGCTATCCCCTACCATCACCGTCTCCTCAGGATTGTAATCGGGAATCTGGCGGATACACCCTTCATAGAAGCGAGGATCGGGCTTATCGAAGCCAATCTGCTGAGAGATAAAGATGCCATCAAAATAGCGGCCGATTCCGGCGCTCTTCAGCCGCCGTTCCTGCACCCAGCCGGTGCCGTTGGAGGCAAGGTAGAGGCGATATTTTCCATATAAATTCTCCAAGAGCTCCTCGGCACCGTCGATGAAGAGATGCCCTTTCGATAACTCTTCCATATAATGATCGTTGACCTTCATGGGATCGCAATCGATTCCGAATTCTTCAAAAAGCAACGCATAGCGCCGCCATTTCACCTGCTCGCGGGTGATCTCTTTCTTTTCCAGCAGCTTCCATTGGGCATCATTGATGGCGCTATAGCGCGCAAGGACCTGCTCATCAGGCGTAATCCCGAAATGGCGCAGGGTGCGGCTAAGGGCCTCTTTTTCGGCGCCAAGAAAATCAAAGAGCGTATCATCCAGATCTAAAAAAATATTTTTTACCATTTAATATTCCATCCAATCCGCCATCAATCGCTCCAGCCCGTCTGCAAGCTTTGCCAATTCTTTATTGCTGATCCC
>JAZMZQ010000094.1:0-7066 GCA_045586045.1 Eubacteriales bacterium | reverse complement strand
TTCATCTGTATACAAAGAAAAATCCGACCATCTTTTCGATGATCGGATTTTCTCTTGTCCCGTACCGGCTTTCACCCATTGGTCAATTTTTGTCCCTTTGAGCGAAAACCCTTGTAGTTACTGGGTTTCTTGCGCCGATATCTAAATCGGTTCGCATTGTTGGTTGCGGAGGCTGGACTTGAACCAACGACCTTCGGGTTATGAGCCCGACGAGCTACCAACTGCTCCACTCCGCGATATCTAAAGTGCTTATATAGTATACCAATCTGAAAGGGATTTGTCAACCTTTTTTTGAAAATAGTTATTTGTTTACAAATGGTGTAAAATTACACCGAATAAAATGGCGAAAAGAATCGTTTTTTTGAAAAAAATCAGGGTGGATGGAACTTGAAATAAGGAGATGAGAGGTATATAATAGGAACGATGAATTGGATGAGGCAGAGCCGATTGTTGAAAGGGGAGAGAAAAAATGGTTGCAAAGCGAGCGAGAGGGTCTATGGATATGTGCAACGGGCCTTTGTTCGGCAAAATCATTTTATATGTGATTCCGGTGATGCTGACCGGCATTTTACAGTTGCTCTTTAATGCTGCCGACCTTTTGATCGTAGGCCGATTTTGCGGAAGTATATCGGTAGGGGCGGTAGGAGCGACCAGTTCTCTGACCAATCTTTTGGTAAATCTTTTTATGGGGCTTTCTGTGGGCGCGGGGGTTACGGTAGCCCAAGGGCTTGGCGCCCATGATGATCGCAAGGTCAGTGCAACGGTCCATACTGCCATCCCTGTGGCTATTATCGGCGGCGCAATTCTGACCGTGCTTGGCATTTGTTTTTCGGAATTTTTCTTGCGCTGGATGGGAACCCCTGCAGATGTTTTGCCCCTATCGGCAGTTTATATGCGTTTTTATTTTGCGGGTATGATCTTTAATATGCTCTATAACTTCGGCGCTGCCATCCTGCGGGCGGCGGGGGATACGACCCGTCCTCTGATTTATTTGACTGTTGCAGGGGTTTTGAATGTATTCTTAAACGTGATCTTTGTAACGATCTTTCATATGAATGTGGCGGGGGTTGCGCTGGCGACCTCCATCTCTCAAGGAGTTTCAGCCGTCTTGGTTATCATTACGCTGATTCGAAGAGAGGATGCCTGCCGCCTGATTCTCAAAAAAATGCAGATCCATAAAGCGCCCCTGAAGCGGATGCTTTATATCGGAATCCCTGCAGGGATTCAAGGCTCCTTGTTCTCGGTTTCCAATGTTATTATCCAATCTTCGGTCAATAGCTTTGGTTCGACGGTGATGTCCGGCCATGCGGCGGCAGGGACTTTGGAAGGGTTTGTTTATACGGCGATGAACTCCTTCCATCAAGCGGCCCTTAATTTCACCGGCCAAAATACCGGCGCCCGAAAATTTGATCGTGTGAAGCAAATCTTCATCATTTGCCTTGCCAATGTTGCGGTGATGGGGGCTGTTTTCGGGGGATTGGTCTGGGCGTTCGGCAGGCCGCTTCTTTCGATTTATATTACCGATTCCGAAGCGGCGATTGGCTACGGTGTCTTGCGGCTTACTTATGTTTGCCTGCCCTATTTTTTGGCAGGGATCATGGATGTGGCAAGTGGTTCGATTCGAGGCCTCGGCATTTCTCTGCAGCCGATGATTGTTACGATTTTGGGCGTCTGCGTCTTTCGGGTGGTTTGGATTTATACCATCTTTCAGCATCCGGCTTTTCATACCCTTGACTGCATCTATATTTCCTATCCGATCTCCTGGACCATTACCTCCATCGCCCATATGATCACCTTCTTGATGGTCTTGAAGAAAAAGAGGGCGGCGGTATGATTCGAATTTTTTGGAAAAAAGGAGAGGGGAAGGAGAGCGCCGCTTTCAAAGAGCAGCTTCTCGGGAAGGGCGCTGAAATCAAAAAAGGCCCTTACGGCAAGCCTTATCTGGAGCAAGGCCCCTTCTTTAATCTTTCTCATAGCAAGGGGCTTCTTGCCATGGCGATGGGCGAGCAGGAGTTGGGGCTGGATCTGGAGGGGCCGCGGGCGATCACCCATAAAGGATTTATTCGCCCCGAGGAAGAGGGCATCGACCCCCTGACTCTTTGGGTGGTGAAGGAAAGCTTTATGAAATATACCGGCGAAGGGATTCGGCAATTTCGCGCGGTGCGGGCTGAGAAAAAAGAGGAAAATCTCTATTGGGTAACCGACGGAGCAAAAAGCGCTTATGCCCAAACCTTTCAAATCGAGGATTGCATCGGCGCAGTAACTGCCGAAAAAATAGAGGAAATCAAAACGGAGCAGATCGGATGATCTGCTCCGTTTGTTTTTAGTCGTCGATTTCTTTTTCAAAATCCAGAATTTTTCCGTCGGTAGCGCGAATTTCGCAGCTGTATTCGAAACTGCCTTTTGAAAATTCAATTTCATATTTTACAATTCCGTCGTCCCGATCCGTTTCCGCTTTTTCAAAGCGCACCTCGGAAGCGGAAAGCCCCGCATGCTTTAAGGCGATGGATTTCGCCTTCTCGATGCCGATATAGGTGGGCTTGGTCTCGCTGGGGTTTGATGTAGAAGCATTTGAGGGCTTCTCATCGATATCTTTTTCGGATACGAGGATTTTTCCGGTTTCGGCGTGGATTTCATAGTCGTATTCTGCCGTCCCCTTTGAAAATTCAATTTCATATTTTACAATTCCGTCGTCCCGTTCCGTTTCCGCTTTTTCAAAGCGCACCTCAGAAGCGGAAAGTCCCGCATGCTTTAAGGCGATGGATTTCGCTTTTTCGATCCCGATATAGGTGGGCTTGGTCTCGGCGGGTGTTTGGGGAGCAGGCGTTTGCTGAGGCTCTTCTTGGAGATCCTCGTTGGTATCTTCAATTTCGTCGGCAATATTTTCCTGCAGACTATCATCGGCATCATAATCTACAATATCGGAAATATCCACCTTGTTTTTCTTGATTTCTTCGGCAATTTCCCGAAGGCTCAATTGAGCAAGAGCTTCCGCCTTGAGGGCAGGGTCTTTTTGCGCAAGATTCAAAATAAATACTGCTTTTCCGAGAGAAATCTTATGCGTTGCGGCAAATTCTTCGGCATCGCTTCTATTTTGCTCGATGGTTTGATTGAAGACAGAGGCTTCCGTTTCATGGAGGGTCAGATAAGAATGAACCTGATCGTTGATTTGCTTGCGCAGTTGATCGGCCTTGGCGGCATTTTCATTCTGTACGCTGATCAAAATGCTGCCGCCGATTTCCTGATCCAGATACCCTTTTTGCACCATAGAACCGATGATGGCATTGACTGCCACATTCAAATCGGTGTTTTTCAGATCCATTCCCTGAAGGATCTCTTGTGCCTCATCGTTGATGGCCTTGGCCTTCAGCACCCGTTCTTTTTTATTCAAAGAGAGCTCTATGCCCGGATTTACATCGATATCGACCAAAGAATCTACCGACCAATGGTTGGAATAATAGATTCCTCCGAAAATACCGCTCACAACCAAAATCAGGGCGGCGGCCATTCCGATGATACTTCGTTGCAAGGATTTGAGATTTAATCTTTTTTTCATTTGAACCGTCCTTTCTTGGGGGACGATGTTTTGCTCAATCCGATCAAAAAAATCTTTTGGGACCATCTCGCTATATGCACGGAGCAGATTTTCTTTTATTTTTTTATGCATAAAAATCTTCCTCCTTCAAAAGCGTTTT
This sequence comes from Eubacteriales bacterium, assembly GCA_045586045.1. Taxonomy (GTDB): domain Bacteria; phylum Bacillota; class Clostridia; order Oscillospirales; family QAKW01; genus QAKW01. Next base: position 3,371 of record JAZMZQ010000094.1, on the reverse strand, counting down.
GAGCTTTTTGAGCGCTCGGTGATATTTGGAAAGCACCGTATTGAGGGGCAATCCCATCAGCGTTGCAATCTCTCGGTTTTTAAGGCCCGATACGCAGTGCAGAGTAACAATCTGCCGCTCTTCATCCGTCAGGGCTTTCAGCGCTGCCAGAAGAACGGCGCGGGCCTCCAGATTTTGAATTTGCTGAAAGGCTGCGGGATCTTCCGCAGGGGATTCGGGCAGCGCCTCTTCTCGATTACGCTCACGCAGCTTCATTCGTGCATGGTTTTTGGCAATGGTCAGAATCCATGCCATCGGCTTGCCGCAAGGCTGATAATTGCTTGCGGCACGATGGATCGATAAGAACGTCTCTTGCAAAACATCCTCCGCATCATGGGTGTTTTTGGTAAGGGAAAGGGCATAACCGTAGACAGCGGGATGAATCCGCTCATAAAGAGAGCGGAGGGCATCAAGCCCGTTTGGGGATGCAATTTTTTGAATGTCTCCATCCGACACGGACGTCTTCGTGTGGAGGTGGGCTTGTTCCATCATCAGTAGGATCATGCTCTTTTTGTCCTTTCATTACAGTAATGCACAGGTGGGAGGATTTATTGCATTTTTTTGAAACTTTTTTTCATCATAGCATGATTTGCTTTTTTTGACAAGTTTTTCCGCAGAAATGAAAGATGTTTTGACAATTGAATCTTGCAAATAAATTAAAAATGTAATAGAATGTTTATAAGTAGATATTTTTTGTGAAAGGAAGAACCATGAAAAAACGTTTTATTGCGTTTTCGATAATTTTTACCTTATTACTATCCATGAGCGCAGCCTTTTCTTTGCCTATCGCTGCAGAATTAGATGAAAGCCCCGTTTGCCCGCCTCATCATTATGGCTCTTGGCAAGAATTTGATAAAGATTTGCATATTCATTATTGCATCCATAATGCAGAGCATAAAGAAGTGGAATCGCATCATTTTGATAACGGCGTCTATCACGAAGCGAGCTGTACCCATAAAGAATATACCCGTAAAACCTGCCAAGATTGCGGATACATCAAGGATGAAGAGGGCAGAAAGCCTGCCCTTGGCCATTCTTACGGGGAATGGATCCTTCTAAAAGAAGGCTCCGAAGAGGAGCGCGGAATGTATGGGCGCCGGTGCAGCCGATGCCAGGAGTGGGAGCAACGGGTGATTCCCTGCCGGAGTGATCCTGCGATCTATGGCGTTTTGCGAGAAATTGATTTTGAGGGAATTATTACTGTAGACATTATGCTGCAAAACAATCCCGGCTTTGCGGGCTTTGGCATGGAAGTGGCGTATGATATAGCATTGCTCGATCCTCTTGCGGAGGGCGGTGTTGAATATGGGGAAATCATTGAAAATAGAATGCCGTTCGACCATGTGGATCGCGATAACGGTATTATAAAGATTGTCTCTGTTTCAACAAGCATGATGAATCAAGATGGCAGGATTGCCACCTTGAAATTTAAGGGCCAAAAAGGCGCCGATGAAACCAAGCTTGGCTTCAGATGCCTTCCCGGTAATATCAACGATTTGAATTATCAGACGGTAACGATCTATGAAAAGGATCTTGTAATAGGAGTAGAGCCGGATCATACCCATAGCTATGTATGGGAAGAGCAGCAAGGGCTCTACGAGTGCTATCATCCGTTTTGCACCAAGGCCTATGATGCTTCAAACGATATGGATGGAGATGGCTGCCTGACTACTTTGGACGGAATTTTGCTTCTTCGCCATCTGATGAGCGGAAATCAATTGGAGCAGCAAACCGCTGATTTTAATCAGGATGGAAAGGTTGGGCTTTCCGATCTGATTATTCTTCTGCGCCTTTTGAATCATATCATCTAAAAAAACTGCCGTGAAGGAGAATCCTTCACGGCAGTTTTATTTGTAATCAGTTTTATTCAACCTCTTCTACTGCTTCTTCTTCGGAAAAATCAGTCTCAAAAGCGAGGTTTGCAGGGGCGATCTCGGCATTTTTCTTTTTCAGGTGCTTTAAGATCAGCACAGTAGCGGCCACAGCGGCGGCAACACTCAATACGACAGAGATCAAAATGACAACATGGCTTTTTTTCACGGGAAGATCCCCCTTTCATCAATACTGAAATTATTATAACAATCTTTTTTCAAAAAATCAACCGTTTTTTGGTTTCTTGAAGATGATAAAATGGTAAATCAAAAAGGATAAAAGCTCCAGCAGACCCTGAAAACTATAGCGGATGAGCATGGGATGGGCAACCCTCTTCATGAGCGCCAAGGAAAGGGCGTTTACCAAAGCGGAGGCGATCAGGATCAGCATAAAGGTTAGCATGATCTGGCGGGCCGTATAAAAAGCGCCGGTGCCCTTTTCTTCATAGACCCAAAATTTTGCTGCCGCAAAGAGCAAGGCAGCCCTTAAAAAGAAGGGGATCAACGTGCCGATCCCTGCGGAGAAAAGCACCCATTCCAACAGAAGCTGCAGCAGCCCTGTAGCCACTGCCGCCGCCAAATAGCGCAGAATCTGCTTTCGATGGCTCAGCAGATAATCATAGGTGCGATCTGCCGCATGGTTGAGGTCTTTTGATTTTTTCTTATTTGCCATGGGATGATTTCCTTTCCTTTAGCCGCCTTTTTTTCATTTTAGCATAAAAATTGAATTTTGTCATTCCGATTCCGGAAAAATTTTTGAATGATTGACATTTTCGGAAGAGAGGGGTATACTTGATGAGTGAATTATAGCATAAGGAAGTGATTAAAATGGGATGTACCCATGATTGCAACTCTTGCTCTTCTTCTTGCTCCGGCAAGGGAACGCCCGAGAGTTTGATGGAAAAGCCCCATGAGCTCAGCAGCGTTAAAAAGATTATCGGTTTTGTAAGCGGAAAGGGCGGCGTAGGAAAAAGTATGGTAACCTCTCTGCTGGCGGCCACCATGCAGCGCCGCAGCAGCTCTACTGCTATTTTGGATGCAGATATTACCGGTCCTTCTATCCCCAAAACCTTTGGCATTAAAGAGAAGGCTGAATCGGATGGCACCGCTCTTTATCCCCAAAAATCCAAGATGGGCACGCAGATCATGTCCATCAACCTGCTGCTGGAGGATGAGCAAGCGCCGGTTGTATGGAGAGGGCCTATTATTGCGGGGACAGTGAAGCAATTCTGGACCGATGTCATCTGGAATGATGTGGATTATATGTTTGTGGATATGCCTCCGGGCACCGGTGATGTGCCTCTTACGGTATTCCAATCTCTGCCGGTGGATGGGATTATTGTCGTAACCTCTCCGCAGGATCTGGTCTCCATGATTGTGGCCAAGGCGGTCAATATGGCGAAGATGATGAATATCCCCATTTTGGGCATCATCGAAAACTATAGTTATCTCAAATGCCCC
>JAZMZQ010000093.1:0-8047 GCA_045586045.1 Eubacteriales bacterium | reverse complement strand
ACATTTCTTTCTTCTTTCCCCTTATTAATTTGCACCATCTTAATTTTATTGGTCGGTATAATTCCAGCGTTAATTCCATTTTCCCTAAGGCAGACGATATGCTCTTGCGCCGTTTCCTCTCTGCTCGCAATTTTGCTTTTTATAGGGATGCAGCATTGGGTAGAGAAGCGAACGCTGCAGCTGATGGATGAACCGCATGATGTTTATGGTGAGATTATTGAAATCGGCAATAATTCTGCCGCCAATCTCACCCGTTATCGCCTTCGATTGAAGGAAATAGAAGGGGAATCTCTTGCTTTTTATGAGCGCTTTGATATTTATTTATATGCAGATGCGCGAAGCGGAAAAGAGGGAGATTATATTCATGGCGAAATTGAATTTTTTAATTCACCCAATGAATATGGCTATGGGCGCGAGGATCGAATCTTTATAAGCGGCTATCAAGCATTGGAGAATCTTTCTTTTGAGCACAGCAGCCAAAAATCGCTGACGGCAATTTTATCGGGCTTTAATCAAAGAATGCAGGAGAGAATCTGCTATGGCAGCGAGAAAACCATCGGTCTTTTGAAATCTGTATGCATTGGTGTGCGTGATTCTTTAGATGCCACTTTAAGAGTGTCCTTGAGGAGAATCGGTCTTTCTCATGTGATGGCGGTAAGTGGATTGCATCTATCTTTTACGGTTATGCTCTTTAATTACTTGATGATGGTGCTTGGAATTCATTATCGAGTAAGATATTTGATTGATATTTTTATCAGCATATTATTTACAGCGATGGTGGGATTTCCGCCATCTTGCTCTCGCGCATGCGTAATGCTGGTGCTTTATTCTTTGGCGATGGTGCTGGGGATTTTTTCTGATAGTCTTACCTCCCTTTCTGTGGCATGCTTTGTTCTTTGCCTATATAATCCGCTGATCGTAAGAGATGTGGGCTTTTTGCTGAGCGTGTTGGCTACTGCCGGAATTATTACCATGAAAATACCAATTGAGCATTTCTTATTTCCCTTGAAACTGAAAGCACCGCCATGGGTGAATGGCTTATATCGCACATTCACCGGTATCTTTGCCTGCTCGCTTGCGGCAACTCTTTTCACTTTCCCCGTCCTATTACTTGCTTTTGGCTCGATCAGCGTAATCGGTCCTTTGGCAAATTTGATTTTGATTCTCCCTCTGGAAATTTTCTTTATGATGGGGATCTTAATGTTGCTTCTGGGGTGGATTCCGCTGATCGGAATTTTGCTGGGATGGCTTTGTGATTTGCTTTATATTCCCATTGAATGGATGGCAAATGCAATGGGCAAGCTTCGTTATGCGGAGCTTACTGTATTTGAGCCTGCTTCTTTGATTGTGGCATTAGTGCTTCTTTCTGTTCTCGGGATTGCTCTGTATCATTATCTGAAATATCAGCGAAGAAGCTTTTTGCCGTTGGTGATGGTCTTTTTTCTTTCTTGTGAGTTATTTAGCGGGATCTATATGATTGCTCATGAGGAGGAAAATGTAAGGATTGCGTTTGTTGATGTAGGGCAAGGGGATTGCACGGTAATTTCCAAGGGGGATAAGGCTGTTATCTTTGATTATGGCGGCTCTTCCGAGAAGCGCTATAACCTGATCGAATATCTTGAAGATCATCATATACATACGGTGGAATTATTGGCGTTTACCCATATGCATAGCGATCATACCAACGGTCTTAATACGTTGCTGAAAAATGTATATGTGGATCAAATTCTTTACCCGTATATCGAGAATGATCAACCGCATCTATATGCGACGCTCCAAGAGCAAAGTGGAGATCTTCTAAAGGATGGACAACCTATTAAGATACTTGAGGATGTTGTAATTGAGCCGCTTTTGGATGCTTCATTTAAGGGGCAGGAAATTCAAGATAATGAGCGGTGTGTATGCTATAGAATCAGTATAAATGATGTCTCTGTGTTGGTAACCGGTGATCTGCAGGGGAAAGCAGAGCTTGCTTTTTCAAAAGAAGAGGTGGACTGCACCATATTGAAGGTGCCTCATCATGGAAGCAGAAGCTCCTCTCTCTATCCATTCTTAAAAGCAGCTTCACCGGAGATTGCAGTGGTTTCAGTAGGGGAAAACAGCTATAATCTACCTGATCCCGGGGTAATCTCTCGATTGAAGTCCATTTGTTTGTGTGTTTATACAACGATGGATGAAGGTACGATCGAATTTGAAACGGATGGTATTACATTAGAAAGGATCTCATAAATGAGCATCGATGTTTTCAAAAAACAATTAAAAGAGGGAACTGCTGAAGGAATCTACTATCTTTTGGGAGAAGAGCAATTCCTTTTAGATCGCTATTATGAGCAGGCAAAAGAAGCCTGCGCCCCTATTTTTCCGGAGCTGAATCTGATTGAATTGGATGGAAAGAAGCTGGATTTTGATTTTTTTGCTGATGGAATTGTATCGTATCCGGCCATGTCCGATAAGAAATTAGTCTCGGTATTGGATTTTGATAGCAGCACTCTCAAAGGGGATGGCGCCAAAAAAATGGCAGCCGCTTTTGAGGAGATTGCGCCCGGGGTTACTGTCATTTTTCGGGATCATGCTAAGGAAAAAGGGAAGGCAAATGCACTTGAAGCTTTGATCAAAAAAAGCGGCGGGATGATTGTGCGGGTCGAGAAACCCGCCCCTGCGGCGTTAAATAAATGGATTCAAGGTCTTGCCGAAAAAAGTGGGGCATCCATCCGCGATGCAGATTGCAGCTATTTGGCTGAACTGACGGGGAGCAGTATGCTCAGAATCTCTATTGAGATGAAAAAGCTCGCTGCTTTTTCGCAAGGGGGAATCATAGAGCGAGAGACGATCGAAAAAATGGTAGCTCCCGAGGAAGAGGCTGCTTGGTTTGCAGTATCCAATGCAGTATGTGAGCATGATTTTGATGCGTTGATGCAAGCGGTGGATCTTCTTTACCGCCAAAATGTCGATGATACGGTGATTGCAGGAATGTTTTATCGCACCTTTATTGACCTATGGCGAGGTCTTACTGCGCTACGAGAAGGGGTTACCTCTCAAGAACTTGCTTCTACCTACGGAATTAGCCCTTACGCCGCGGCGCGAATAATGCGCTCGGCTACAAAGCTTAAGGAAGGCGAGGTTTTGGAAGGGCTGCGCAGCTGCAAGGAATTGGATCGCAAGATCAAATCATCGGGAGGAAATAAGAAGGATTTGATCTATGGATTTATTACAGAACTATTAGAATTTCAAATGAGGGGCCATGAATAAAATACCAATCAGTCAAATTGTGTTGGTGGAAGGGAAGTATGATAAAATTTCCTTAGAGAATATCATTGATGCCACCATTATACCCTGCGATGGATTTGAGATCTTCAAAGATGAGCAAAAGAAAGCTGCTATAAAAGAACTTGCTCAAAAAAGAGGGGCGATATTGCTGACCGATTCTGATAGCGCGGGCGCTAAAATTCGCTCCTATCTTTCGGTAATTCTGCAGAATGCGGAAGTTTATCCGCTTTATATTCCTGCTGTTGAAGGAAAGGAAAAAAGAAAGAGCAGCCCCTCTAAAGAAGGGTTGCTTGGCGTAGAGGGAATGGATTCAAAGATTTTGCGGGGTTTGTTTGAGCGTTTTCGTGCCGCTCCGGTAGAAAGGAATTTTACTCCATATGATCTTTATCGGCTCGGATTTTCCGGAAGCGATGGGGCGAAAACGAAAAAAGAAGCTCTTCTGAAAGCGCTTAGCCTTCCGCCCTATCTTTCCAATAATGCTCTGCTCAAAGAATTGGATCGCCGATGGACGATGGACGATTTAGAGCATTTTTCTAAAAGCATTGAATAGAATAAAAATCCCCCCGAAAACCGTTCGGTTTTCGGGGGGATTTTTATGCCATATTTTTGATGGATTCTGCATATTGGGATGGGGTCATTCCGGTGGATTTCTTAAAATGGCGGGAAAAATATTGGACAGAATTATAGCCAAGCCGATCGGCAATTTCGGTGAAGTTTTCTTCTTTTTCGCGGATCATTTTTTTCGCCCTGTCGATTTTGCATCGATTATAAAAATCCATGGCGCCGCTCCCGATTCCTTCTCTGAAGATCTTTTTCATGGAGGATTCGCTGATGGAGAATTGGCGGCATAGTTCTTGGAATGTAACCCTTCCTTCAACATGGCACTCTAAATAATCGCAAATTGCGGCAAGTCGGCTGTTGGTATCATCGTTGAAGGGAGATGGTTGCTCAAGAGAGGGGGTGTTCCCTTCTTCGCGAATAAGGGCGATTAATAATTCTTCCAAATAATTTCGGATTAATTGCTCTGCACCAAATACTTGCTGCTCTTTTCGAATGAGCTGAGCGGTGTGTGATTCGCCTAAAGGGGATGAGAATGCGTTCTTGGCTTCAGTGATAATTTTTCCGAGAAGGATTTTGCATTTTTTGGGGCATTTGATGATTTTTCCGGCAAGATTATATAGTTGCTTGCAATCGGAGGAAAAAGAAAGGATTACAGAGTTTGCGGCCTTTTCACCATTGCATCTTAGATTATGAAATTCCATGGGGCGATGAAGGTAAAGTTCACCGGAGATTAGGAGCAATTCATGGGCACCGGCGGTAATAACCAATTCTTCTTTATCGGCGTAGACCAGCTCCCAAAAGTCATGGAACTCGCCCGAATATGCAAAATCTTTGGCATATTCAAAGTAGTGAATTGAAATGATATTTTCAATAGAAACAGATTGATTTAATGCCGTTTTTACGTATTCCAAACCCTTTCTCTCCCTTTTTTTCTACATTTTTTTATTATCATATCATAATTTTTTTTGAATTTCAAGAGGACGAAAAGTATAAAATCTAAGGCTGATAGTGTTTTGACTTGCATTTAACTGAATGTTATAATGATTATGAAATGGAGGTTGCCGAGAATGAAAATTATCGAGACAAAAAATTATCAAGAAACAAGCTTGGTTGCTGCAGATATTTTAGCAGAGCAGGTGAGAAAAAAAGAAAATAGTGTGCTTGGCCTTGCTACCGGCTCTTCTCCCGAAGGAATGTATAGTGAACTAATTAAAATGTATCAAAATGGAGAAGTTGATTTTTCTAAGGTTATCTCGGTGAATCTTGATGAATATTTTGGGCTTGGCCCCGATAACAATCAAAGCTATCGTTATTTTATGAATAAGCATTTGTTTGATCATGTCAACATTCGTAAAGAATATACTTATGTTCCGGATGGTCTTACCAAAGATCCGGAGCAAGAATGCAAGGCGTACGATCAATTGATTGAAGATTTAGGCGGAATTGATCTGCAGGTTCTGGGGATGGGGCTTAATGGGCACATCGGCTTTAATGAGCCGGCTGATTCTTTTGCGGCTGCAACCCATCTTGTTTTATTGGAAGAATCGACCATTGAAGCAAACTCACGCTTTTTTGCGTCGAAGGAAGAGGTTCCTACAAAGGCATTGAGCATGGGCCTTAAGTCTATTCTCTCCGCAAAAAAGATTCTTTTAATTGTCCATGGTAAGGCAAAGCAAGAGATATTAATGAAGGCAATTCATGGCCCTGTTACACCGCAGTTGCCTGCCTCTATTTTGCAGCTGCATCCGAATGTAACGGTGGTTTGCAGCTTTAATGAATGAGTGGGGTGAAAAAATGATTCGATTTGGCACAGGCGGTTGGCGGGCCGAGATTGGCTCGGAATTTGTAAAAGAAAATATTTGCCGTGTAGGCCAAGGTATTTGCGATTTGATGGCAGAGGAAGGAAAAACAGGGCGCCCTGTTATTATTGGTTATGATCGCCGCTTTTTATCCCGCGAGGCAGGGGAGTGGCTGGCGGAAGTTTTGGCCGGTAATGGCGTTGAGGTTATTTTTCTCCATCGCAGCGCTCCTACTCCTTTGGTGATGCATACCGTCAAAAATCAAAAATTATATTATGGTATTGAGGTTACAGCCTCTCATAATCCTTCGATTTATAATGGAATTAAATTGATCGTGGAAGAGGGAAGAGATGCGAATGTGGAGACGACTTCGCTTTTGGAAGAAAAAATCGCCGAAATCTCTCATATCGCATCGATTCCTTTTGAAGATGGCTTGAAAAAAGGATTGATTCAATATTGGGAAAATCCCTTTAATGATTTTTTGGACGATATAATCAATGTCTTGGATATGGAGGCTATTCGAAATCGAGGTCTGCGTATTTTATTTGATCCCATGCATGGTAGTGCTACCTATCCGTTGATGGTGATCTTCTATACAGCCCGCTGCACTTTGGATATTATCCATAATGATAAGGATGCTTATTTTGGAGGCATGATGCCTGCGCCGACGGAAAATACCCTGCAAGATCTCGCAGCAAGGGTGGTTGCCGGAGGATATGATCTTGGAATCGGCGTGGATGGTGATGGCGACCGCCTTGGGATTATTGATCGTAATGGAAATTATATTAGTGCCAATGAGATTTTGGTCCTTCTTTATTACTATCTCCATGAATATAAGGGATGGAAGGGGCCTGTTGTCCGTAATTTGGCTACTACCCATATGCTGGATGTGGTGGCAAAGAGTTTTGGCGAAAAATGCTTTGAAGTACCGGTTGGATTTAAGTATATTTCCTCTATGATTGATGAAGTGGATGCAGTTTTGGGCGGAGAATCTTCCGGCGGGCTGACGGTCCGTGGCCATATTCACGGAAAAGATTCTGTATATGCAGCCTCTCTCTTTGTAGAGATGATCTGTAAGACCGGAAAATCCCCCACAGAGTTGCTGAATGAACTTCAGAAAAAATACGGAAAATTTGAAATGGTGGAATATAATCTTGCTTTTGCCCCTGAGGCGAAGGAGGAGATTGTAAATACGGTGATGGTAGAGAGAAAGCTGCCTGAGTTTATAAAGAAAATCAGCATGATCAGTTATGAGGATGGATGTAAGGTCTATTTCGATGATGACTCCTTTGTAATCTGCCGTTTCAGCGGGACAGAGCCGCTTCTTCGCATCTTTGCCGAAGGGAAAAATGCGGAGCAGGCGCAAAGCTATATTGATGCATGGAAAGTAATGTTAAATTTATAAAAAAACGCTCTCGTATAGGTCGTACTGCTAAGGACAGTTTTAAGATTGGTTCTCATCGCCCACCTAACTGCCGCCCATGCTGCTATCAAGGAATCTAAGTAATTAGATTTATAAAGCAAAACTATCCGTCCGAGGAATCGGGCGGATTTCTTTTCGCGAAATCCTTTTCATTTTGTGCAAGGCGTGGTATAATAGAATAAAAGGAGATAATATTATGGGTACTTTTCTTTTTGATTTTGATGGAACTTTAGTGGATTCTATGCCAACGTTCATATCTGCAATGCTTAGAATATTAAATGAAAATAATATTTCGTACAGTAACGATATAATAAAAATAATAACACCTCTTGGAATAAACGGTACAGCAGAATATTACATAAATATGCTGGGTGTCAATAAATCCAAAGAAGAACTTATAGAATTAATGAAGAACTATATGATGGAGGCGTACTACAATACAATCCCCGCAAAGGAAAATGTTATATCCGTATTAACAGAACTCAAAAACAGAGGAGATAGTTTGAATGTGTTAACGGCAAGCCCGCATATTACATTGGATGCCTGCTTGAAGCGGCTCGGCATTTACGATTTATTTGATAATGTATGGTCTTGCGACGATTTTAATACAACAAAAGCAAACCCCGATATTTATGTTATGGCAGCAAAAAGGCTTAACAAAAATGTTGAGGACATTTGGTTTCTTGACGACAATTTGGGCGCAGATATGACCGCTAAAACCGCTGGTATGAAGGTTTGCGGTGTTTACGACGATTCCTCAAAAGATTATGCAGAAGAAATAAAATCTATTGCGGATGATTATATATACAATTTCTCCGAACTACTTTCTTTGCAGCTTTATAAAAAATAACCGCAAGAGGATTTTTGTTTTATATTTATTTCCCTCTTTTGCTTTCTGTACCACAGGCTGCAATTAGTTTTGAGTTAGGTTAAGGGTTTTAGGTTCTCCTAAAGAGTGGAAAATGTGCCGTACATTTTCCCTGCTTGTTACGGTATA
>JAZMZQ010000092.1:0-3647 GCA_045586045.1 Eubacteriales bacterium | reverse complement strand
ATGCCACGGTAATATAATCCGGTTCAAAATCTTCTTTTTCCAAAAGAAGAGCAGGCCGAAAAATCTCGCCGCCGATCCCGCGATTAATGGAATCTGCATCCAGCAACGCAGCAAGCTTTGCCGCATATGCCTGCGAAGGATAAGAGGCATCATATCCTTGGGTGATGGAATCTCCGTAGCTGAGCATGGTTTTTGGCCGCTTGGCCGGCTCAAAGGTCGCACCCTCAGAAAGGGAAATGCACGCAATAATTGCCCCTGCAGACCAAGGAAAATAGATCTCTACCAGCTTTTCACCTGCAGAGAGCCGGACCTCTCCGCTCTGCTTGGAATCCACCTCTTCTTCCACTCCGAAATGCCCTACTAAAACCCCATTCTCGCAGACATCAAAATGGGCAAATTTTCTGCTGGAGCCCTGAATCAGGGTGTAATCGATCTTTAAGCAGGTGGTATCGCTCATAAAGCTCAGCCGCACCCCTGCCGTAGCCTTGCTTTTTCTGAAAAAATCTTCTCTGTTTTGCTCATAATGCTCCATCTGCTTTTGGCAAAACCGATAAAAATGAATTCCGTCGCTCTCCTGCCGGACAGAGACTGCGCCAAAAGATGCCGAACGAATTTCTTCTTCATTTAATATTCTCATAATGACACTCCTTTTTGCTCTTCTCCCTCATTTTACCACATTCCGCTCCCGCCTTCAACCTCCTTTTTCGCCCATATAAAAATTTATAATTATACTTTTTTCGCTTTGGCAGGTAAAAGTATAAATATTTATAATTATACTCTCTCCACCATTCTTGAGTATAAAAATTTATAATTATACCGAGACAAAAAATAGCGATTGCTTTATTAAGAAAGCTATGTTATAATTTATAGGACTATGCAATAGTAAAAAAATTAAAGGAGAATAAAATGGAACAGCAAAAAACGTTTAAGCCGTACATTCCCGCTGAAAAGATCACCCCCGAGATCACAATCACTTCCATTGTGATGGGTATTCTTTTGGCGGTTATTTTCGGCGCAGCAAACGCCTATTTGGGGCTGAGAGTAGGAATGACCGTCTCCGCATCGATTCCTGCTGCCGTCATCTCCATGGGCGTGATCCGCGTACTGATGCGGAAAAACTCCATCTTAGAGAGCAATTTAGTGCAAACCATCGGCTCTGCCGGTGAATCTTTGGCAGCAGGCGCTATCTTTACTCTGCCCGCGCTCTTCCTTTGGGCCGCAGAAGGCACCATGGAAAAGCCCGGTATGCTGGAGATTACGGTGATTGCCGTATTGGGCGGTCTTTTGGGCGTCTTCTTCATGATTCCCTTGCGCAATGCATTGATCGTGAAGGAGCATCACACACTCCCCTACCCTGAAGGAACTGCTTGCGCAGAGGTCCTTCTGGCAGGAGAGGAAGGCGGCTCCAATGCTTCCACTGTCTTCGCAGGCATGGGAATCGCAGCCGTTTTCAAATTCATCATTGATGGTCTCAAGCTGGCAGCCGGTGAAATCACCTTCGCTGTGAAGGGCTTTGCAGGCGCTATCGGCACCCAGATCTATCCCGCAGTAATGAGCGTAGGCTATATCTGCGGCCCCCGCATTTCTTCTTATATGTTTGCAGGCGGTCTCTTGAGCTGGGTTGTATTGATCCCGATGATTGTCCTCTTTGGTGCGGAGCTGATTCTTTATCCCGGCACTGCCCCCATCGGCGAGATCTTTGCGAAGAGCGGCGCGGCCGGTATCTGGAGCAGCTATATCCGCTATATCGGCGCCGGCGCTTTGGCCGCAGGCGGTATCATCAGCCTGATCAAATCCCTGCCCTTGATTGTAACTACCTTCACCGGTGCCATGAAGAGCATGAAGGGTGCCGGTGTGGCCGGCAATCTTCGCACCGAGCGGGATCTCAACATGAAGATCGTCATCCTTGCATTGGCGATTCTTACCCTGCTGGTATGGCTGGTTCCCGCCATTCCCGTAAGCCTTTTGGGCGCGATCATTGTCGTCATTTTCGGATTCTTTTTTGCCACTGTTTCTTCTCGGATGGTTGGCTTGGTAGGAAGCAGTAATAACCCTGTATCGGGCATGGCCATCGCCACTTTGCTGATTGCCACCTTAATCTTAAAGGTAACCGGCGGCAGCGGCGCTACCATGATGCGCAGCGCGATTGCCATCGGCTCCATTATCTGCATTGTTGCTGCCATTGCCGGCGATACTTCTCAGGACCTCAAGACCGGCTATCTCTTGGGCGCAACCCCCAGAAAGCAGCAGATCGGTGAGATTGTAGGCGTCATCTCTTCTGCCCTTGCCATAGGCGGCACTCTTTATCTGCTGGATAGCGCTTGGGGCTTCGGCTCTGAGCAGTTGGCCGCTCCTCAAGCCACCTTGATGAAGATGATCGTTGAGGGCGTAACCAGCGGCAATCTGCCCTGGAATCTGGTATTGATCGGCGTATTTATCGCCATCGTTGTAGAGGTCATCGGAATCCCCGTGTTGCCCTTTGCCATCGGTATCTATCTGCCTGTCCACCTCAACGCCTGCATCATGGTAGGCGGCTTGGTACGGCTGTTTATCGATAAGCTGAAAAAGGACGACGAAACCAAGAAGGCCATTACCTCCGATGGCATCCTCTTCTGCTCCGGTATGATCGCAGGCGAAGGCTTGGTCGGCATCCTGCTTGCCCTCTTTGCTGTATTCGAATTGGATAAGATGGTGAATCTTTCCCGCTTTATCAGCCTGCCTGTATGGGCAACCAATGTGGTCAGTATTCTGACCTTCGGGCTGATTATATTGTGCGTCTTGAAATTTTCCCTTTGGAGAAAGCGCAATAAATAATGAAAAAGAAAAAAATTCCTCAAAACTATCTGGAAAAAATTCCCTCTCGCAAAGAAGGCCTTGAGTGGTCCAAAAGAGAGGATGGCTTGGTCGATCTTCATCTTGAGAATAAAGGCATCTTTAATACCCTTGCGCAAAAGCTTTTGAAAAAACCTCGCTTTACGCATATTCACTTAGATGAGCTGGGCAGCTTTGTCTGGCCCCTTTTGGATGGAGAGCAAAATATTATTGCTTTGGGAGAAAAGGTAAAGGAGCATTTCGGCGAGAAGGCCGAGCCTCTTTATCCCCGCCTTGCTAAATATTTTCAGATCTTGGAGAGTTATCACTTTATTGAATTTATAGAAAAATAAAAAAAGCGCGAGATGCTGATGCATCTCGCGCTTTTTATTGCTCATCTTCCAATTCTTCTAAAGCTGATTTTACTGCAGCAATCACAAAAGCAGAGAAAGTGCAATCCTTTCCTTGGATTACCTTTTCTATCTGCTCTACCACATCATTTGGAAACCGTATGGTTTTATTTGTGGTAGGCGGAATAGAGGGAATCTTAAATTTACCCATTTTTACACCTCGCATTACAATCGTCCTGCATACAGTTTAGAGCATTTTTCTCTTCTTTTATGCATTGCATTTGCAATGCACATTTGCTACAATAAGTATAAAATGATAGCGAGGTACTTGTTATGGGTTATTATTGTCCGGAATGTTTCAATAAGATATTCAACGAAGATGGCGTTAAGCGAAAATATGTCTTAACAAAAGGACCCCGATTATGCTCAAATTGCGATGAATTCAAAAGATGCATCCTTTTTGAGCGATTAACCTCTTCAAGTCGG
>JAZMZQ010000091.1:0-12837 GCA_045586045.1 Eubacteriales bacterium | reverse complement strand
GCGTTTTTTTGAGAAATATATTGCGGAATCTGCCACTAAATGTTATAATATATTATATTTTTCTATAAAAAGGAGAAATTGAATGAAAAAGATTTTTGGTTATTTCAAAAACCATCTTTTTTATGTGCAGTTATTTGCGTTGGCAACGCTGATTTCTGCCTTTATTCCCGCTTTGAATCCTTTGGTTGATTATGAAAGCGGAAAAAATCAAATGCTCTTTACCATTTTTGCGGATTTGGGGAATCTGGAGCGGTATTTTGAGAGTATTTTAAGCTCCTTCAGCTTTTTTGGCGATATTTTATATGTTACCATGCTCTTTTTCTATGTGGGCTGGATTTGCTATCTCTGCGGTTTGATTTTGATTTGGTCCAAGTCGGTAGGCGGCAAGCGCTCCATCTTTATCGGCTCCTTGATCTTCATGGTGGTCTATCTTGCAGAGTTCTCAGTCTACTATAGCATTAATATTGAGCTTTTGCATAATAGCGATGAATTGATCAACAGCGTTTCGGCGGTATGGTCCCATATTCCTTTGGGAATTTATTACCATTTTGCGCTGGCTTTAGGTGTTTTCATCTTTTCGCTTTTGGCGAGCGAGATTGATTTCAGGGCAGTATGGTATAGCTTGCGATTGAATTGGATTCATCGGTTTGATGGCGGGGTTCATCCCACCTCTCATAAGAACACACGATCGATTCCCATTGAAAAGCTCCCTCCTCAAAAGCAGATGATTTATCCACTGCTGCAGCATATCGGTGCTATTTGCACCCCTCTTGTTAAGGTGGGGGACTATGTTAGAATGGGGCAGAAGATCGCAGATTCTGAATCTGCGGTATCGGTGCCGGTTCATTCCACCGTATCGGGAACGGTAGTGAAAATCTGCGATTGGGATCATCCCACCGGCAATCGCATTCCGGCAATTATTGTGGAAAACGATTTTGAGGATAATCGTGCTGAATGCTTCCAAGAGGGATCGGCCGATTATGAAGCGAAAACACCTGAGGAACTGATTGATATTATCCGTGAGGCAGGAATCGTCGGAATGGGCGGCGCTGCCTTTCCTACCCATATTAAGCTTGCTTCGGCCGTTGGTAAGGTAGACACTGTCATTATCAATGCGGCGGAGTGTGAGCCTTATCTTTCCAGCGACCATCGTGAAATTTTGGAAAATATCGACGATTTGATGAGCGGCTTGCGGCTTGTCCGATATATTATTGGCGCTCAAAGAATGTATGTTGGAATCGAAAATAATAAATCGGATGCCATTGCTTTGCTGCATAAGCGGCTGGCGAAAAGCCGTATTCGGCTTGTGATCTTGAAGACCAAGTATCCTCAGGGCGGTGAAAAGCAGCTGATCCGTGCGGTAACAGGCCGCGTTGTTCCTTCCGGTAAGCTCCCTGCTGATGTGGGCTGCTTGGTGCTGAATGTGGATACGGTTGTGGCAATTTATCGCGCAGTAGTTACCGGTGAGCCTTTGATGCGCCGAATCATCACGGTTGCAGGCCATGGCGTAGAAAGAGTAGGGAATGTGAGCGCTCGTATCGGCACTCCGTTTTCAGCAGTTTTAGATTATTTTGGCTATCTGCCTGCCACAAAGAAACTGATAATGGGTGGCCCGATGATGGGAATTGCGCAGTATTCCGTGGATGCGCCTGTCATTAAGAGCACTTCGGGTCTGCTGTGCTTTACCAAAGAGCAGCTTACGATGGATCGGGATGTAAGCTGTATTCGCTGCGGTAGTTGCGTTTCTGCCTGCCCCATGCGGCTGGTCCCTAGCTATATAGCGCAGTATGTAAAATCTGAGAATTTTGAGAAGGTAAAGGAACTTCATGCTGCAGACTGCATTGAATGCGGATGCTGCTCCTTTACCTGCCCTGCTAAGATTCCGCTGATTCAATATATTCGTATCGGCAAACAAAAGGTTCAGGAGATGAACCGTAAATCGGGAGGAAAACGCTCGTGAGTGAATTGATTGTATCCTCATCGCCCCACTCAAAGGACCATCGTAATATCAGCACGGTAATGGGCTGCGTAATCATTGCGTTGATTCCCGCGATGGTTGGGGCAGTGGTCTATTTTAAGTGGCGTGCATTTTTGATGATTTTGATCAGTGTCTTATCTTGCGTATTGATCGAATTCTTTTATAACCTGCTCTTTAAGCGGCCTCAATCTATCCACGATTGCTCTGCGATTGTTACAGGGATTCTATTGGCATTCAATCTGCCGGTTACCGCTCCTTTGTGGTTGCCGCCGATTGGGGCGCTCTTTGCCATTGTTGTTATCAAAATGCTTTATGGCGGGTTGGGTAAAAATATGTTTAATCCCGCTATAGCAGGGCGTATTTTCTTGTTTTTAACCTTTTCAAATTATATGAGCGGTAATTGGACTTCGCCTTTTGATGCGGTTTCTACTGCCACACCATTGCAATATCTTAAAAACATGAATGGTGAGCTGATTAATATTACCGATAAGTTTACCGTCGGCGATTGTTTCTTGGGAAATATCGGCGGTTGCTTGGGGGAGACAAGCGGCGCTTTATTGCTTCTTGGCGGCATTTATCTGCTTTATAAGAGAATTATTACTTGGCATATTCCGATCTCTTTTATCGGTACAGTGGCACTGATTACATTGATTTTTCCTCGTTATCAGGATATTTCCGCTTGGCAATATATGCTATATCAAATTTGCAGCGGCGGGCTTTTCTTGGGCGCCTTCTTCATGGCTACCGATTATACAACCAGCCCGATTACACCGGTGGGGCGGATTATTTATGGTGTCGGCTGCGGGTTGCTTACGGTATTTATCCGTTATTTCGGCGGCTATCCGGAAGGGGTTTCCTTTGCAATTTTAATTATGAACTTCTTTGTGGGATTCATTGACCATAAGACAATTCCTAAGCAATTTGGAGGTGAGCGACATGGCCTTTGGCACAAAGCAACAAAAAAATGATTTCTTCCGTTTGTCGCTCACTCTTTTCGCTATTACGGCTCTTGTAGCATCGGTTTTGGCTTTGGCTCATTATTTTACAGCTCCGATTATTGAACGTGCTGCAAAGGAGCGATTAAATGCATCACTTTCAGCGCTGATTAGTGAAGCGGCTTCTTTTGAAGAAATGCCTGCATTTCCGAAGGTGATCACAACCGGTGGAGTATCGGTTCCTGTAGATGCAGTTTATGAGGCAAGGGACAGCGCAGGCGCGTTTCTCGGTTTTTGCGTGCAGGTGGCTCCTTCCGGTTATTCGGATGTGATTGATATGATTGTGGCCATCGATCAGGCAGGGGCGGTTAGAGATGTGGAGATCCTTTCCATTTCCGATACACCCGGGATTGGATTAAAGGTTAAGAACGATCAGGAATTTCAAAAAAGCGTTTTAGGGCTCAGCGAGGTGGCTACGATTGTGAAAAATCCTCCGGCCTCAAAGACGCAGGTTCAGGTGATCGCCGGCGCCACAATATCTTCTTCTGCTTATATTAGCGGTGTGAACGCGGCGATTGACATTGCTTCTCAATTAATGGGGGAGGTGGTTTCATGAGTGATAAGATGAGAATCAGAGATTTTTTCAAATCGGGGATAATCACTGATAATCCGGTATTGATTCAGCTTTTAGGTATGTGCCCCACGCTTGCAACCACAACCACTTTAATCAATGGAATCGGCATGGGTCTTTCTGCAACATTTGTTTTAATATGCTCCAATCTTTTGATCTCTCTTTTGAGAAAAATCATTCCTCAAAAGATTCGAATTGCGGCTTATATTGTAATTATTGCAGGGTTTGTAACCTTGGTGGATATGTTGCTGGAAGCATATTTTAATAGCATTTATAATGCCCTTGGAGTTTTTATTCCTCTGATTGTAGTAAATTGCATTATTTTGGCGAGAGCTGAAAGCTTTGCCTCCAAGAATAAGGTATTGCCGAGCTTTTTTGATGGCCTCTCCATGGGGCTTGGATTCACCTTTGCACTTTGCATTTTAGGAGCGATACGAGAAATTTTGGGAAGCGGCACCATTTTAGGGTTTGCTCTCTTTGGAGGGGTGGCGCCTCTTTCCATTATGGCGCAGCCTGCAGGTGGATTTCTAACTCTCGGCTTTTTGATTGCGGCGGCTCAATTTATGGTTGAGCGCAAGAGGGGAGGGGCGGACAATGCAGACAATTAATCTTGGCACAATTATTGCTTTTGCAATCAATGCGATTTTGATTGAGAATATTGTGCTTACCCAATTTATGGGATGTTGCCCCTTCTTCGGTGTATCCAAAAAAAGCGATACCGCTCTTGGAATGGGGATGGCCGTTACCTTTATAATGGCTCTTTCTTCCATTGTTACTCATTGGATTTATCAATTGATATTAGTTCCGTTTGACTTGGAATATCTGCAAACAATTGCATTTATTTTGGTCATTGCCGCACTTGTGCAGTTGGTTGAAATGGCTCTTCGCAAGTTGGTACCTGCTTTATATAATGCTCTGGGGATTTATCTGCCTCTCATTACCACCAACTGCGCAGTCCTCGGCATTTGTCTGACCAATATTCAGGATGGATATAATTTCTTTGTTTCGTTCTTGAATTCTGTCTTTACAGCCATTGGGTTTACCCTTGCAATCTGGATCTTCTCATTAGTTCGTATGCGGATGGATGAGGTGTGCGAAGTGCCGAAACCCTTTCAAGGATTTCCCATTGCTCTGATTACAGCAGCAGTGCTTTCCTTTGGATTTTTAGGCTTCAACGGTTTGTCTTTATAAGGAGGCTTATTATGTGGATCGACATCTTAAAAGCATTCCTTGCCTTAGGAATTTTGGGGCTGATTTTTGGCGGCGCTTTGAGCATTGCGGGTAATATCTTTTTTGTAAAAGAAGATTCTCGAAAAGAAGAGATTATGAAAATTCTTCCCGGTGCAAACTGCGGTGGCTGCGGCTATGCCGGATGTGCCGGATATGCGGATGCAATTGTTGCAGGGCAGGCAGCTTCCAATCTTTGCGCGGCAGCGAAAAAAGAGGGCGCGGATGCCATTGCCGAGATCATGGGAGCAGATTGTGTAGAATTTATTCCTATGGTTGCTCATATCCGTTGCCATGGCACCAATGATTTTGCCAATAAAAAATATGTCTATTATGGTATGAATGATTGTGTGGCCGCCAATCGACTGTTGGGCGGCTATATGACTTGCCAATATGGATGCTTGGGCTTTGGTAATTGCTTAAAAAAATGCCCGTTGGGCGCGATATCTATTGAAAACGGCGTGGCTGTGGTGGATCGTAATCTTTGCATCGGCTGCGGTGCTTGCTTGGAGGCTTGCCCTAAAGGGGTAATTGAGCTTTTGCCAAAAGATAGTAAAATCATGGTGAATTGCTCCAGCAAAGATAAAGGCCCGCGAACGCGGGAAGCTTGCAATACCGGATGCATCGGATGCAAGATTTGCCAAAAGAATTGCCCTGAGGGTGCAATTCGGGTAGAAGGAAATGTTTCTATTATAGATTATGAGAAATGTGTAGGTTGCGGAATCTGCGCTGAAAAGTGCCCCCGCAAAATCATTGATATTACAATATCTGAATAAAAGAAGTCTCTGCGATTTGCAGAGACTTCTTTTATTATAGCATGGATTTCAGATGGTCGGCGGCATTGACTAAATGACGCTGTTCTTCCTCGTTTAGATCAAAATCCAAAATTTGTTCTACGCCGTTTTTTCCGAGTATGGCGGGAAGGCTCATATAGATTCCATGAAGATCATAATGACCATCTACCAATACAGAAAGGGGCAGGACAGAATGTTGATCTTTTACAATACATTCCACAATTCTCCCTACCGCTTTTGCAATGCCATAATAAGTGGCACCTTTGCCATCGATAATGCGATATGCACTGTTTACTACCTGCTCGGTGATCTCTGATTTCATTGCTTCAAAATTCAGATTTTTCCGCAACTTACAAAAATCATCTAAATCGATTCCCGAAATATTTGCGCTGCTCCATACCGCAAATTCTTCATCACCATGTTCACCGATAATAAAAGCATGGACATTGCGGATATCCACGGATAGCTGCTCGCCCAACAAATATTTTAAACGCGCCGTATCCAATACAGTCCCGCTGCCAATTACCCGTTCTGCAGGAAAGCCGGAGGCAGTATAGACCATCTGGGTCAATACATCTACAGGATTGGAAACAACAATCAAGATGCAATCTTTATTATAAGGGAGCAGCTGCTCAACAATGCTATTGATAATGACGCGATTGCGATCTAAGAGTTGCGGACGGGTCTCTCCCGGTTGCTGATTGGCTCCTGCAGCGATGATAATGATTCCGCAATCGGAAAGATCCTTGTAGTCGCCGGCATAAATTTGCATCGGTTCCGAGTAGGCAAGTCCATGGCTTAAATCCATTGCCTCGCCGATTGCTTTATCCTGATTGATATCGATCAAGACCATATCCGAGAAAAGTTGCCTTCCCAAAAGATCAAAGGCAATGGAGGAGCCCACATATCCACAGCCGATGATGCCGATTTTTTTCATGTTCATGAGGCTCTCCCATCATAGAAAGGCGGCGAGGCCGGGGTAATAACTGTGGATTCCCACAATCGATTCAATCCCGAGCAGTCGATTATACTTTGTAATACGCTCGCTTCTTGAGAGAGCACCGGTTTTGATCTGCCCCGCGTTGACTGCAACTGCAAGATCTGCAATAAAGGGATCTGCTGTTTCCCCGCTGCGATGGGAAATGATGGTTTTATAGCCATTATTTTTGGCCATTCTGATGGTTTGAAGGGTTTCACTTAAGGTCCCGATTTGATTGAGCTTGATCAGGATGGCATTGCCGCTTTTTTTAGCGATTCCTTTTTGGAGGCGATCACTATTGGTGGCAAAAAGATCGTCGCCAACAATTTGAATGCCTGTGCGTTTGGAAATTTCAGAAAAGCCCTCAAAATCATCGTCGCTTAAGGGATCTTCCAAAGAGATAATGGGGTATTTTTGGACCATATCTTCAAAATAACGGATCAATTCCTCTTGCGAAAAGGTCTTTCCCGATTTTGGCTGGCGATATCCTTCGGCGGTTTTCCATTCCGAAGCGGCGGCATCTAAAGCAATTGCAATATCATGCTCCGGCTCCAAGCCCGCTCGTTCTATTGCCCGCAGAAGCAGATGAAGCGCCTGCTCATCACTTTCGAGGTTTGGCGAAAATCCACCCTCATCTCCAACGGCGGTATTGAGCCCTGATTCCTGAAGAATATGCTTGAGGCTCTGGTAGACATTGGCGCTCATTTCCATCGCCTTGCTGAAAGAAGGCGCTCCGATGGGGACAATCATAAATTCCTGAATCTCAAGATTATTATTGGCATGAGCACCGCCGTTCAAGATGTTCAGCATCGGCACCGGCATGGTCATGGCGGCGGCTCCGCCCAAATACCGATATAAAGGAAGGCCGCAGGCTGCTGCGGCAGTTCTTGCAACGGCTAAAGATACCGAAAGAATGGCATTGGCGCCTAAATGTTCTTTATTGGGCGTGTTGTCTAATTGAATCATGGTATGGTCGATGGCGGTCTGATCAAAGACATCAAATCCTTCCAGCCCATCATTGATAATTGTATTAACATTGGCGATCGCTTTGAATACACTCTTTCCGCCGTAGATATTGGCTTCATCCCGTAGTTCTACTGCTTCATATTGACCGGTAGAAGCACCGCTTGGTACGGCCGCTGAGGCAGTTACTCCATTTTCTAATAAAACTTGGGTTTCGATAGTAGGGTTGCCGCGTGAATCAAAAATTTGGCGTGCAAAAATTTGCTTAATTTTGGTTTGCTTCATGGATATTCCTCCTTTTGGTTGATGATAGTATGCACCATTTGGAAAAAATCATTCCTTTTGTTCTATTCAAGAACGATTGCCAATAAAATAGAAGCAAAGGGAGGGACAACTATCATGAAAAATAGGGGTAGTAAAAAAGGCTTAGAGGCGATCTTTCCTTATTTGAAAGAGGATTGGATCGTGATTTTGAAAAATCAGCCCCAAGAATTACTGAAAAATGCGACTGAATTGCGTTTTCGATTGGGAAAAGGATGCTCCATCAGTTGCGGCGAAGGAAATTACATGGTGGAAGGGATTAAAATCTCATTTCAAGATATGGAGTATCTTCTTGAAAAGGTCTGCCAAGGGGCAGCTTTTCAATTTGAAAAGCAAATGGAAAATGGATATATTCCGTTGCCGGAAGGGCATCGCGTGGGGATTTGCGGCAGCTTTGTGGAAAATGAGCAGGGGAAGATCAGAATATCGGATCTTTCTTCTATGAACTTTCGTATCTGCAGAGATGTGAAAGGGATTGCGGAGCAGCTATTGCCAAAGCTTTTGTGCGAAGGTAAATTTTGCTCGACCCTGATTGTATCTGAGCCTTGCGGCGGAAAAACGACCTTGCTTACCGATTTGGTCAGAGCACTTTCGTTGAAAGGAATTCGCTCTGCAGTAGTTGATGAGCGCGGGGAGATAGCATCGGTTTATAAAGGAATGGCGCAGAAGGACATTGGTGCCCTTTGCGATGTATTGGACGGTTATCCAAAACCTTATGGAATGATGGTTGCCCTTCGAACACTCTCTCCGCAGGTATTGGTATGCGATGAGATCGGCTCGGCCGAAGAGACAGAAAAGATGCTGGAGGCGATGAATGCCGGTGTCCCTATTTTAGCAAGCGCTCATGCAAGGGATGAGGAGGAACTCTTTAATCGCCCTCAGATCAAGCGGCTGATGGATGCCGGCGCGATCTCAAAGGTGGTGCTGCTTAAGGGTGCAAAAGCGCCCGGAAAAGTGAAGAAGGTGCTTACGGTGAATCAATATGATGATGAAGATTATTGGTGCAGTGCTGATTGTTAGCGGCGGTTATTTATTGGGATGGATCAGGATTCATCAATGGAATATTCGGCTGAGAACTCTCAAAAAGGTTTGCGGATTATTTGAATGTTATTTAAGCGACCTATCTGAATACAGAACTTCCGTGGAAGAATTCTTTTCAAATCAGGAAGTTTTTGGCCAGAAACTTTTGGGCTCTGATCCCATTGCGGGGCTTACTGCCGAAGATCTGCAGCGGGCAAGAGAGTGCCTGAATCGGTTGAAGCGGGAAAATTATCAAGAGTCTCTTCGCATTGTGCGAAAATATATTGATCAGCTAAAAGCATTAATTAAAGCATTGGAGGAAGAAGCAGCCTCATCCGGAAAAGCGCTGCCTTTGGTAACGGGCGTAATCGGATTTTTGATTGCTGTGTTTTTATTCTGATATGGAAGTGGAATTGATTTTCAAGATTGCTGCTGTTGGAATCGTGGTTGCGGTGGTGAATATGGTTTTATCAAAGCTTGGACGGGATGAATATTCCACCCTCACAACCTTGGCCGGCATGATCATCGTATTGTTGGTATTGCTGGGAGAGCTGAGCACCCTCTTTGCCACCATTCGCACGGTGTTTTCATTATGAATATCTATCAGTTACTGATTGCAATTCTCGCTTGCTTGATGAGTTATCTTTTGTTGAGAGGCATTAACGAACGATTTGCGGTCTTTGCCTCTTTGGCAGGCGCGTTATTCATATTATTCTACGTATGCACTCGATTAACCTCAATTTTTACATTTATTACCCATCTCAGCGAGAGTGCAGGGGTCAATAATGAATATTTTGAGGTTGTACTGAAAGGGCTTGCAATTTGCTATTTAGGTGAATTCACGGTAAGTGCTTGCAAGGATTGTGGGCAGAGCGGATGGGGCGATAAGGTGGAGATTGCTTGCAGATGCTCTCTTTTGATATTGGCAATTCCGCTATTTGAAGATTTTCTGGCGGTGATTACAGGATTGTTGGAATGAAAAGACTGTTCATCTTAATATGTATATTATTATTGCTCACCCCAAGAGCATTTGGAGAAGAGGATGGCTATAATGATGATTTTCGGTATTCGGTTACGCCGGAGGATTCCCTTTTATCAGAGGGCACCGACATAGAGGATCCCGATTCCATTAAAGAAGATCTGAAATTTCAAAAAATATTTGCCTATTTTATGCGGCTTATAAAGGGCGGATTAAAGGCTTCTTTGAAAAGCTTGATCACAGGAATTGCAATGGTATTGCTCTCGGTGCTTGTGAATCGATGCAGCGGTAATATTCAAAATCAGAATCTGCAGATGATGTTTTCCTTTATTGTATCGATTTCGATTGCCTTGATGTGTGAAGGAACGCTGCGTAATTGCGCCGAAGCATTGCAGGCGGCGATTGAAAATATGGGCGTCTTTACGACCGCTTGTATTCCATCCTTTTCCGTGGTAATGATTGCAGCGGGAGAGGGTGCAGGTGCTGCGGTTTTTTCGGCGGTAATGGTTTTGGTAGGAGAATTGGGCACCTTGATTTCCGGCGGGCTTTTAATGCCTCTTACCGATGTATATCTTGCAATTGGAATCTGCTCGGCGGTGAGCGATGAATATAATTTTGCCGCTATTGCTAAGAATATTCGAAAGTTTATTATATGGTCTATTTCTCTTTTGACTATTGTATTTCGCCTGATTTTAAGATTACAAGCGAGTGCAGCTACGGCAGGAGATCAACTTACGAAGAAATACATTAAAACAGCAATTGGCAGTTTAATTCCTTTGGTAGGCGGAACGCTTCAGCAGGGGATTGATGGGCTTTTCACAATGGCGTCAGGAGTAAAAACCTCTTTTGCCATTGCGGGCGTTTTAATGGTATTATCGCTGATGCTACCTTCGTTAATTTCCATTGGAATTCATGGAATTGTATGGAGCCTTTGCAGATGGGTGGCGGAATTTTTGAATGATAGCACGATTCGATCGATTGCGGATGTTCTTGCCAATAGCTTTTATTTGATGCTTGCTTTGGGCGGAAGTGTGGCTTTGATGGGATTGTTTTCATTCTTCGGAATTATGGTTGCGGTGTAGAAAAAATGGAAGGAATCAGAAGTGCGGGCCTTATCATCTGCATCTTGATGGTTTTAATGGCCTATCTAAAGCAGGCCATTCCAAAAGGAAAAAGCCTTTATCTCATGAAAGCGATTATATCGATCTTTATTCTTTTGAGTATTATCAGCAGTGTGAGAGGAATTAGTTGGAAGGGGCTTGAGGACCTGATAAACGGCTCTTATTCCAAAAACGATGAGGTATGGGAGAATGCGGCTGATTTAATGGAAAAGGGCCTTCTGGATGAATTTCAGCGGTATTTAGATGATGAAAATGTTGAAGGGCAGGTTTTAGAGGTGCAGGTGGAGGGAAGCTTGGATGATTTTAGGATTGATTTTGTAAAAGTAGCAGGGAAGGAGTCCTCGACCGCTAAAAAGCTTTTGGCAGGTCGATACCGGATTGGTTTGAATTTAATTGAGGCAGTAGATGAATGAATGGATAAAAAAATATCAAAATGAGTTCAAAAAATATTGGTTGATCCCCGTAATGATCTTTGCCGGAATTTTTCTGATGATGCGTCCGTCGGTCGAACAAAATGAAAAGGTGGATTATAATGCAGAGCAGCAGGATTATGTTCACCGCACGGAAGCTCAAATTCAGGAGATGCTTCTTGGTATTGAGGGCGCAGGAGAATGCAAAGTATCGGTGTCTCTTGCTTCGGGAGGTAGAAAGGAATATGTGCGAGAAGCGGGGAGTGTATTGGTGATCACCGATAAGAACGGAAATGAAACGCCTGTGTTGGCGCGGGAAGGGTTGCCTGAAATAGCGGGCATTACCATCGCAAGCGCAGGGGCCGGAAGTGTGTCGATACGAAATCGGATTATTGAGGCGGTAAGTACGCTTATGGATGTCGGCACGAATAAAATTTGCGTTGTGATGGTCAGTTAGGGTAAATGAATTATGAAAATCAATAAAAAGCAAATTGTATTTTTGACATTAGCGTTGGTGGTATGCATCGCCGTATATCTCAATTGGCGATTCTTGGATCATGTCGATATCAGCGACGGCAGCAGTGTGGTAGAGACCGGTCAGCAGAATCAAGAGGAAGAGGAAAAGAAGCTGGGTGAGGCAGAATTGGTGGAGACGGTAGCAAAAGACGTGCAGGAATATTTTGAGGAGTGCAGGCTGAATAAGCAGCAGACCCGAGATGAGGCATTGGAGCTTTTGAAGGTGGTTGCCACCAGCAGTGAATCAGCGGCCGATACAAAGGAAAAAGCAAATGCTGATATGGTGAATTTGGCTAATATTACGGAAGTAGAGGGAACCATCGAGGGCTTGATTAAGGCGAAGGGTTTTAAGGATTGCATGGTTTACATAACTGATGAATCGGTTAATGTCGTAGTTGCCACCGAAGGACTCAGCACCGAGCAGGCGGCTCAGATCAATGAAATTGTAATCAGTGAATCCGGCAAGGTCGCTTCGGCGGTGAAAATTGTAGAGATCAAGACTGAAAAGGGCTGATTCTCGGCCTTTTCATAAAAAAACTTGCAATTATGGCAGGCGGTGTGATATAATAATTTCAAATGATATTGCAAAGGAGATTCAATTATGGATATATCAAATGAATTAGGCACTGTTGCGATTTCTGATGAAGTGTTATGTACCATCGCCGGTGTTGCTGCAAAGGAAGTTGATGGCGTTGCAGAGCTGGCCGCTTCTTTGGGCGGAAATATCAAGGATTTGATCACTAAGAAATATGCCGGTAAGGGCGTATCTGTTGAAAATAACGATGGTGAATTGGTGGTTACCGTAAATATTGTCGTAAAATATAAAGCCAATGTGCAGGATGTTGCCTTGAAGGTGCAGGATGCTGTCCTTTGCGCGGTGAATGATATGACCAACTATGAAGTTGCGGCGGTCAATGTCAATGTGGTTAATGTCCAAATTGCAGATGAAAAGTAAATAAAGAA
>JAZMZQ010000090.1:0-2547 GCA_045586045.1 Eubacteriales bacterium | reverse complement strand
TTGGCTCACAGAACGACATGGCTACGATCCGACTTCTCCTCACTGAATAAACATCGCATCACCGAAACTGAAAAAGCGATATTTTTCTTCGACAGCTTCGTGATAAGCGTTTAAGATATTCTCCCTGCCTGCCAGTGCGCTCACCAGCATCACAAGGGTGCTTTTAGGCAGATGAAAATTGGTAATCAACCCATCAATTACCTTAAAGGAATAGCCGGGATAGATAAATATATCGGTATCTCCGGATTTTTTGATGAGATTAAGATTCGCATCAAATCCACTTTCTAAAGTACGGGTGGCGGTAGTTCCCACCGAGATTACGCGCTTCCCTGCCGCTTTGGTTTCGCGAATCAGCCGAGCAGTCTCATCGGGAATGGAAAAATACTCTGAATGCATGATATGTTTGCTCAAATCCTGCTCTTTAACAGGGCGAAAGGTCCCCAAGCCAACATGAAGGGTAACCGGAGCGACCTTCACATTCATCTCTTTTATTTTTTCAATGATTTCATTCGTAAAATGCAAGCCGGCAGTAGGCGCCGCTGCAGAACCGGGATCCTTTGCATAGACCGTCTGATACCGATCCTTATCTTTTAATTGCTCGGTAATATAGGGTGGAAGCGGCATGTTTCCGATACGATCCAATACCTCATAAATAGATGCGGCCTGATGCTCAAATTGAATTTTACGCTTACCGTCCTCCAATAATTCAAGAACCGTGCCGACCATTCCCTCTTGAAATTCCAAGCGTTGGCCAACGCGGGCTTTCTTTCCGGGCTTAACCAGAACCTCCCATACATCTTCTTCCAAAGCGCGCAGAAGCAATACCTCTACCAAACCGCCGGTACCTGCGCGGTTGCCGAAAATACGAGCCGGAATCACCTTGGAATCATTAACGACCAAAAGATCACCCTCTTGAAGATAATCGAGAATATCATAGAAATGCTTATGGCTGATGCTGCCGTCCTTACGATCCAGAACCAGCATGCGGGAATGATCACGCGGCTCTATGGGGGTTTGTGCGATCAATTCTTCCGGCAATATATAATCAAACTCATCAAGAGTCATGAATCATTTCCTCCTATATCAGAATCTATTGTTGCGCTCATTCATATTATTATAAATGTAAAATCATTTTATTGCAACCCATTTTTGAATCTAAGGAGGAGATTTTCGTGAAACAGCAACTATTTAAGGGAGCAGCCACTGCTTTGGTTACCCCCTTCAAACCATCGGGAGAATTGGATCTCGAAGGGCTTGAAATTTTAATTGAACGGCAAATTGATGAGGGAATCAGCGCTTTAGTTCTGGCGGGAACTACAGGAGAAGCCTCCACTCTTACTTTTGAAGAATTCGGCCGATTAATTGCCACGGCTCATAAAGTGATTCGGGGCAGAATACCGCTCATTGCAGGCGCCGGAAATAATAATACTGCAAAAGCATTAAAATGGAGCTTGGAGGCCCAAAAAAGGGGCGCTGATGCCATTCTATCGGTAACACCTTATTATAATAAAACAACCCAAGAAGGATTGATTCGGCATTATGAGTTGATTGCAAATCATATTGAACTTCCGATCATCCTTTATCACATTCCCTCTCGGACTGGAATGAAGATGGACCCCAACACTGTGAAAATTTTATCGGAGCATGATCGAATCATCGGGATAAAAGAAGCAAGCGGAGATCTTTCGTTTGTGGCAGATATTGCCTCTCTTTGCCCGAATTTTCCAATTTACAGCGGCAATGATGATCAGATACTGCCGATCCTTTCTTTAGGTGGATGCGGCGTAATTTCGGTGCTCTCCAATATTGCTCCGAGAGCAGTTCAAAACATATGCCAACTATATGATGAAGGAAATCTAAAAAATGCAACTACCATACAGCTGCGTATGATTCCGATGATTCGTGCCCTTTTTTCCTCTGTAAATCCCATCCCCGTAAAGAAAGCTTTGGAGCTGATGGGGCTTCCGGCAGGAAAACCCAGAATGCCATTGGTAGATTGCGATGAAAAATTGGCAATGCAACTGAAGCGCTTGATGAATGAATTCGGAATATAATATTGCTTTTTATTGCTAATATAGATATAATGATTAAAAAAACATGGAGTTAAAAATATGCTGTATTTTGAAAATGATTATTCAGAAGGCGCTTGCCCCGAAGTATTGGAAAGTTTGATTCAGACAAATTTGAAATCCCTCTCCCCCTACGGCAACGATTCATACAGTGCTTCTGCAAAAGAAAAAATCAAAAATGCCTGCGGACTTGAGTGGGCAGATATTTATTTTTTGGTAGGCGGAACCCAGACAAATCAGACCGTTATTGATGCGGTATTGAGCCCCTATCAAGGCGTTATTGCTGCTCAGAGCGGTCATGTCAGCCTTCATGAGGCCGGCGCTATTGAATATACCGGCCATAAGGTGTTGACATTGCCGCAAAAAGACGGAAAAATCTCTGCTGAAACGCTCAAGGATTATGTTGCTGATTTTTATGGGGATGAAAACCACGATCATATGGTTTTTCCCGGCATGGTCTATATTTCTCATCCCACAG
>JAZMZQ010000089.1:0-5962 GCA_045586045.1 Eubacteriales bacterium | reverse complement strand
AGGCCTCAAGGCGCCGATTCTTTCTTCTTCTTAGTTATTGCAGCAGAAACACCAGATCAGGATGATAGCGAGAATCACCAGCAGGCAACCGTTGTTCTCAAAGAGATCATTAAAGCAACCACACATGAGCTTACCCTCCTTCAACGCTTATTTGCTTTATCCTATGAAGGAAGGAAAAAGAGTGTTACAGAAAGGAAAACCTATGGCAGAAAAAATCTATTCCATTAAGATAAAAGAAGCCTTTTCCGCAAAGAAAGGCTGCCCTATCTGCGCCTTACGGGCCCAATTAGAGCAGGATGAAACCGAGCGCATTTTGGGCGCCTCCATGATGGAGCCGGATATCCGCAAGGAGACCAACCGAAAGGGCTTTTGCAAAAACCATCTTCAAACCCTCTTTGCGGCAGGCAATAAGCTTCCCTTGGCGCTGATGCTCTCCACCCATCTGGCGGAGGCGGAAGAGCGGCTTTTCAAAAAAACCGCCGCCCCTTTTTCTAAAAATCCGGACCCCAAGAAGCTCAAAGAGGCCTATTCCACCGCCCGCAAAAGCTGCTATCTTTGCTCTCGCATGGGCGATTTTATGAATCGAGTATTGGATAATCTTTGCTATTTATATCAAACCGATCGGGATTTTCAAAAGCTTTTTGAAGAGCAAGAGTATTTCTGCGAAACCCACAGCTTTCGGCTGCTGGATGAGAGCGAAAAATATCTCGGCAAAAAAGAGCGGGCTGCTTTCTCTGCCGCTTTGGCCGAGATCAATCGGCGCTATATTCAAAAGCTGCAGGAGGATCTGGATTGGTTTTGCAAAAAATTCGACTATCGCTATGAAAAGGAAGATTGGAAGGATGCGAAGGATGCGCCGGAGCGCGCCACCCGCTATCTTTCTTAATGACGGACCATGAATATAAAAAAAGAGCGGGTTACCCCCGTTTATTACCCTAAAAACGAAGAACTTTTTTCAGCGATTCTCCATGGAATCGGCGCTCTTTTCGGCATTTTTGCCCTCTGCTATACCATCATGCTCTCCGCCGAGAGCGGAAGCGCCGTCTCTTTATTAGCCTCTATTATCTATGGGGCATCGCTCATTATTACTTATACCTTTTCCACCCTCTCCCATGCCCTCTGCCCCAAGGGCGCAAAAAAAGTCTTTCGGGTGTTGGAGCATAATTCCATCTTTTTGCTGATCGCAGGGACTTATACCCCCGTAACTCTGCTGATCTTAAAGGGCGCATTCGGTTGGGTGATCTTTGGGATTCAATGGATCATCGCTGTTTTAGGCATCGTTTTTAATTCGATTGCCCTGAATCGATTCAAAAAGCTTTCCTTAATTATATATATTGCCATGGGCTGGCTGATCATCATTGCCGCCTTCCCCCTGCTGCATCAAATGGCACCCTCTGATCTGATTTATCTTTTGGGCGGCGGTATATTTTATACTGCCGGAGCAATCTTCTATCGCATCGGAAAAGCCGGAATGCATGCCATTTGGCATCTTTTCGCATTAGTTGGATCTGTTTTGCAATTTTTTGCCATTCATTCTTATCTTTAATCATATTTTTTCAAAAAAGCACTGCTTTTCTTCGGAAAAAGCAGTGCTTTTTTTGCTCAAAAAGTTACAAGTTTGTAACTTTTTCAATAAAAAACCTTGACAAATCACGATGTTGCGGTTATACTGTGTTACGGTTTTGTAATCATTTATCGCAAAAATGTAATACAATTCCCAATCTTTGCATATTTTGAATCAAAGGATCCAAAATAAGGATAGTCCTCTATCACGAAAAGGAGAATTTATAATGAACAACGCAAAGGAAAAGCTCCTGCAGCTTTGCAAGAGCCTCCTCCGAAAAGCAAAGCAGCTTCTTGCTGCTTGCCCCAAGGGTACGGACTTTGCCGCTAACATTCGCAAGCAGCTCTCCGCTGCAAAACCCTTTTGCAAAAAAGCAATTCAGTTTATCGGCAATCATCGGGTACCCGTTACTGCTCTTTCCGCAGTATTGACCCTTTCTATGCTGATGTCGGTCATTACCGTAAACATTCGTAAGATCCATGTAATCGACAACGGTGAATTGGTCCGCTCTTACCATGGCATTCTCTTTGATGAGAGCGCCATTTTAGAAAAGACCGGCCTTCTTCTTCACGAAAAGGATCAGATGATCATCGAAGAGAAAGGCAGCGAAATTTCCGCCACCATCCTTCGGGCCTTCCCCGTAACCTTCAAGGCAGACGGCCAATCTCATAAAGTATTGGTCGTGGGCGGCAGTGTGGAAGAGGCCATGAAGGAAGCAGGCCTGACCTTAGGCGCCGAGGATACCCTGAGCGCCCCCTTGGATGAAAAAGTATTTAAGGATATGGTCATCACCCTCGATCGTGTAGCGATTGAGACGGTTGAGGAAACGGTTGAGGTGGCTTATAAAACCATCAAGAAAAAGACCGATTCCCTCTATAAAGGCCAGACCAAGGTAGAGCAAGAAGGAAAAAACGGCAAAAAGCTTGAAACCTATACCGTTACCTATACCAACGGCAAGGAAAGCAAGAGAGAGCTACTCTCTTCGGAGGTTTTGGAAGAGGCGCAGGAGAAGGTCGTATTGGTAGGCACCAAGATCCGCTCCAGCTTCAAAAAGACCGCCTCCACCCCCACCACCTATAAAAAAGCCATTGCCATGGAAGCCACCGCATATGTAGAAGGCGGCTACACCGCATCCGGCTTGCCTGCAAAGGTTGGGGTCGTAGCGGTCGATCCCAGAGTAATCCCCTTGGGGACCAAGGTCTATGTTGAGACCACCGACGGCAAATATATCTACGGCACTGCCATCGCTGCCGATACCGGCGGCGCGATCAAGGGCAATAAGATTGATATCTGCGTTGCCTCTCGCTCTGAAGCCTATCGCTTCGGAAGAAGAACGGTTAATGTCTATATTTTAGGATAAAAAAAACTTCGCTTGGGTATGGCGTAATGTCCTTATCGGACATTACGCCAACGAAATAAATCCCTCACGGGATTTGTGAAATATCCTGTGGATATGAAATATTGCTTCGCAATGTGAAATACGCTGCGGCGTATCGGGATTTATTTCATTTCACATTCGGGCGCAGTCCGAATATTTCACAATTCTCGAAGAGAATTATTTCACATTTTGCGTCAGCAAAATATTTCATTAAAAAGAAAGAGAAGGAACAACCGATAGGTTGAGCCTTCTCTTTTTCTGTTGCAAGTGGGTTCGGGCAACTGCTCGACTGCATTTGTGCATACAAATGCGATGCTGGTTCTTTTCAGCAGAAATGATAGAAAACGGTGCTTTCTAAAATTCTCCGTTAAGAACAAAATCCTATACCACGCGAAGTTTTTTATTGAGGGAAAACCACGATCGCTTTGAGAAGGTCGCCGTCGGTTTCGATTTTGAGAATTGCTCCTTGCAGCTCGCAAAGGCTGCGGGCAATGGAAAGCCCAAGGCCGCTTCCTTCGGTATTGCGGGAGCTATCCCCGCGGACAAACCGCTCCATCAGTTCCTCTCCCGACCGAGGCAGGGGAGCTTTTGAGATATTGCGGAAGATGATCTCCACCTTCTTCTCTTGCTTTATAAGATCGATATAGACCCGCGTATCCCTTTGCGCATATTTACAAATATTGCTCATGAGATTATCTAAGATGCGCCAAAAATGGCGGCTATCGGCCAATACCGTAACCTTCTCCTCCGGCCGGCGTAAGACCAATTCCAGCTGCGCCTTAGAGAGCCGCTCATCATATTCTCCCGCAAGCTGCGTTAATAATACCCCTGCATCGCAAGGCTCCTTCCGAACCGGCAGATTGCCGGTAGAGGCTTTGGATGCTTCCATCAGATCTTCGATCAGCTTTTTGAGCCTTGCCGCCTGCCGCTCCAATACCGCCGCATATTCCTTAAGCTTTTCATTGGGGAGCTCTTCTTTTTGGATCAGATCCACATAGTTGATGATTGAAGTCAGGGGCGTTTTAATATCATGAGAGACATTGGTGATCAGCTCTGTCTTGAATCGTTCGCTCTTCATCCGCTCCTCTACTGCATGGTTGATTCCGAAGCGAATAGAGTTCAAGGTGCCGCCAAAGGCCTTAAAATCCCCGTGCATGCCGTCGATCTCCACCTGATAGGAAAGATCCCCTTCGGCAATTCTTTGACCGCCCTTTTGCAATTTTCTAAGGCATAAAGCAATATAAAGGATCAAGGGAATCAAGATAAATTTGCTTAAAAGCCACCAAAGCATCAGCGTCCCTCGGGCGGGCGCAATCAGAAGTGCAAGAAACTCAATGAAAGTCATTGCAACCAAAACTCCCGCTGTGCGCCAGACCAAAGGAAGCTGCATCAGCAGCGCGATTCCCTTTTTGATCCCCTTTCCCAAAAAGCCAAATAGCATCCCGATTAATGTGCCGCTCCAAAAACGGCCCACTTTTATACGAGTAGCAAAGCTCATGGTATAGGAAAGAATCAGCAGAAGATCAAAGGCCGCCAAAAAGACGATCAAGCAAAGCAAAAGCTCTGTTGAAAAGGAAAGTTCCTGCAAATATTGTATTTCAAAAAAGAAAAGAAAGATCAAAAAGAGCGTATAGAGATCAAAGGGAATACGATCCATAAAATTCAATCGGGGCTCCTCGGCGCCTTCTCTATATCCTGCGCCGCCGTAAAGAAAGATCAGCAGGAAGATCAAAAGAAGGATTCCTCCCCCCAAGATCCCGAAGACCCAATAACGCATCCCATAGCAAAAAGCGATCCATTGCTCCCTTTGGCTGAAAAGATCCGGCTCCGCCGAATTATCGCATAGGTAGCCCTTGATCATCGTATAGCCCTTTTCTGAGCGTTCGATGACCGTATCTTCTGTAAAAAGGACCTCCTGCCCGTCGTAAGTTCCTGCAAGACGCTCCCCTTTCTCGTTGAAGATCTCATAAAAATACCGCTCGGTTACCGGCGCATAATAATCCAGACGCTCTTCGTAATAAGCATATTCCACATCCCAATTCTGCAAATCCAAAAGTCTTCGGATTTCCCGCGTATAGATGACCGCTTGAGATTTGGTGTAATATTCATTCTGGCCAAGATAGACCACGCCCACTGCGCTGACAATCAGCGCCATCATCACAATCACTGCTAAGGTAAGGGCCACCGCCTTTGCCCATAGTTTATGGGATAGTTCTCTCATCCTCTTGCCTCCATTTTATACCCTTGCGCCCAGACCACCTTCAAATAGCGGGGTTCAGCGGGATTGATCTCGATCTTCTCCCGCAGATGGCGGATATGGACCGCAACCGTGCTCTCTGCGCCATAAGGCTCATCCTGCCAAACACGCTGATAAATCTCTTTGGGTGAAAGGACTTCTCCCGGATGACGCATCAAAAGCTTTAAGATCTCATACTCGGTTGGGGTAAGGGCTACTGCATCTCCATCCACCGTAACCACCTTTGTTTTATCGTTCAAGGAGACCGTCCCCACTGTATAGACTCCGCTCTCGGCCGAAGCCGCACCGCCGCCGAGCCGCAGATAGCGGCGCAACTGGCTTTTAACCCGCGCCAAAAGCTCTACCGGATTGAAAGGCTTGGTGATATAATCATCCGCTCCCATATTGAGCCCTAAAATCTTATCGGTATCCTCCCCTTTGGCGGTCAGCAAAATAATGGGAAGATTGCTCTCCTTGCGGATTTCTACCATGCCGGTGATGCCATCCATGATCGGCATCATAAGATCCATCAGCACCAAATGAACCGTCTCCTTCCGTATTATGGAAAGAGCCTCTTCCCCGTTATAGGCGCATAAGGTTTCATACCCTTCCGCCTCTAAGTATATTTTCAGCGCTGCCACAATGTCTTTTTCATCGTCGCAGATTAAAATTCTTTGCATCCTTCTCACCTCTCCTCTATCATACCAAATCCCTTATTAAATTAAAAGGGGGTAAATCTTTAAGAAACTTTTAAGAGCTTTTTGATATCATGATATCATGATAT
>JAZMZQ010000088.1:0-44891 GCA_045586045.1 Eubacteriales bacterium | reverse complement strand
CTCCGACTTCAAAGCAAGAGCCCCCTTCCACCGCACCCAATGAAGTGGATCCGCTCCCGCCGGAGATCATCAATAACAGCAGTTGCGTAACCTTCCCCTCCCTTTCGGAGTTTGTGGCGGCAATTGAGCAAAGATCGGCGGCAGGCTATGGCAAAAGCTATTATAATGCCCGCCCGCTGCTTCTTCTGCCCGCCCGCCTGCCGGACGACGCAATCTTCCGCTGCCTCTATCTCTACCCCCAAAGCGGCGATTATTCCTATTCCTTCCGCTTTGAATATCAAAAGACCCTTTATCTTTTGGAATTTAAGGTGGATGCCGCCCTTCCCGCCACTGCCATGGAGGTCGGCGATTATACCGCCGCCATCCGCAAGGAAACCCCCAAGCGGGAAGTGGCAGAGAATATCCTCACCTATACCTTCGGCAAGGATCGGGTAACAGTTACCCTCTCCGCTCCCAAAAGCGAGCAGCCTATTGATGAGGCCCTTGCAAAAAAACTGTTCTCCACTGTCATTTTAGAGCGCTGCTCTGCCGAAAATCCCTTCTTAAAGTAAAGAAAAGGAGCGGTGAAAAATCTCAGGATTTTTTACCGCTCCTTTTTTCTTTTACCTCATCCAACACAAATCATTTGTATTCCCAAGCCTTTTCTTTTCAACACAAATCATTTGTACTCCCAAGCCTCTTCTTTTCAACACAAATCATTTGTGTTGAAAAGAAAAAATTGGAAATTTTCACTCTTTTTGCTTGGTATCTTTTTTTCATCGACGCAAAAAATAATCGTCGAAAGGTTGTTTTTTAAGATGAAAAAATGGTTCAAAGCCATTCGTCTGATCGTCGGGATCGGGCTGATGGCAGCTCTTTTAGGATATGGAATCCAAAAGATTCCCTCTACCTATCATTGTTATCCCGACCAACTGCCGGAATCCTCTGTTTTTTATACCTTTGAGGCCGATCAAAAAGATGCTTTGGAGGATTCCTATACCGCCAAGATCAAGCTTTTCGGCCTGCTTCCTATTAAAGACGCCACCATTCGGGAAATTGCAGAAAAGCAATTGGTGGCACTGGGGACCCCTTTTGGGATCAAGCTTTATACCAAGGGTGTCATTGTAGTCGATGCAGAAAAGGAAAGCGCCGGCGTGGATGCCGGTATTCAGGTGGGCGATATTATCCTCTCCTATAACGGTGTTGAGGTTCGCTCCAATCAAGAGCTCAGAGAGCAGGTGCAGCGCTGCCGCGGCAAAAAGCAGCGGGCAGAGATTCTCCGCAACCAACGAGAACAAACTGTTTGGGTTACTCCCTTCCTGCGGGACGGAAATTATTCCATCGGCCTTTGGGTGCGGGATAGCACCGCCGGCCTCGGCACCCTCACCTATTACGACCCCGAAACCGGCTCCCTTGCGGGCCTTGGCCATTCCATCTCCGACGTAGATACCGGCCTGACCATGCCGGTCCATAGCGGCACCATGGTAGATGCACGCATTACCGGCATCAAAGCGGGAGAAAAGGATGCCCCCGGCGAGCTTTTGGGCGCCTTGGAAAAAGAGACCTTGGCCTCGGTAGAGAAAAACTGCGGTGCAGGCCTTTTCGGCAAAGCCAAACGCTCTTTTGAAGGGGTAGCCTACCCCATCGCGCTCAAGGACGAAATCCAAGAGGGAGAGGCCCAAATCCTCTGCACCTTAGAGGGAGATACCCCGAAATCCTATACAATTCGTATAACCAAAGTCAATAATAACTTATCGGAATATAAAAATCTCTCCATCGAGGTTACCGACCCCGATCTTCTGGCCGCAACGGGCGGCATTGTGCAGGGCATGAGCGGCAGCCCGATTTTGCAGGATGGCAAAATCGTCGGCGCGGTAACCCACGTCTTGATCAGCGACCCCACCCGCGGCTACGGCATTTTTATTGAGAATATGCTCTCCGCAGCAGAATAAAAAAGAGTTGCACCACACCTATACGTGTGGTATACTCTACATAAAGGCAGGTGTTTTGCATGAGCGAAAAGCAAATTGAACGTTGCATCAAAAATGCCACCTTCTCTTTAGAGATGGAGGGTTTTTCGGTGGATGAACAAACCAAAGAATGGTGCCGCAGGCTCTTAAATAAAGAGATCACCATGGAAGAATATCTCACCATGGCAAAAGAAAAGGCAGGTGTTACCGCATAATGGGCTACAGTATCGATCCGATTTCTGCAAACTGTTATGAGGGAACCACCTGCCTTATTAATAAGTTTGATGTGCGAAATGAAGAGCAGTTGGCATCCCTTGAAGCCACCATCACCCACGCCAAGACAACCCTATTGGAAAGTCAGCCTGCCAAACCGCCTTTGGATTTTGATTATTACAAATCCATCCACCGATTTCTTTTTGAAGATCTTTATGGTTGGGCCGGCGAGCTCCGCACAGTGGATATTTCCAAAAAAGGAACCGCCTTTTGCCCTGCCGATCAATTAGAAAACTTATGCTACGCTTGCTTTGACCGCCTTAAAAAGATGAATTATTTCAAGGGTCTTTCCAAACCGAAATTTATTGATGAATTGGTGGATTTTTACTGCACCACCAATCTATTGCATCCCTTTCGGGAGGGAAACGGCCGCACCCAACGTATTTTTGTTTCAAAACTAATTGATTATAACGGCTATCAATTTGAATTTTCCAACATCGACCCATCTGACCTAATGACCGCCACCATTCAGGCAGCAAACGGAGTAAACGATTATTTACTTGATCTTTTTCGCAAAGAGCTAAAATAATTTGATGTACCGCTACCGGCGGCATTGTGCAGGGCATGAGCGGCAGCCCGATTTTGCAAAACGGCAAAATCGTCGGCGCAGTAACCCATGTCTTGGTCTCCGACCCCACCGCCGGCTACGGCATCTTCATCGAAAATATGCTGGCCAGCGCAGTATAGTAAAAGCAGACCCTTGGGTCTGCTTTTTCATTTATTCGATCCCAAGCAACCAATCCACCGGGACCTTTAAGATTTCGGACAATGCGCGGATTTCGTAATCTGCCACAAAGCGTGTCCCGATTTCAATGCGGGAAACACTGTCCCGCTCAATAATGATTCCTGCTACCTGCAACTGCGCCGCCAGATTGCTTTGGGTTAACCGCAACCGACACCGCGCTTCGTGTACCCGCTCACCGCAGATATTTTTCTTTCCTTTATAATCATAGATCTTCACAATTATCCTCCAAAATATGCTAAAGATTTGCATTTTTCTTGACATTAACATATTTTTGCCCTATAATTGTGTTAAAGATAAGAAATCTGCAAAAAATTTAAAGGAGAAATACCAAATGGAACTTATTACTAATGATGCCGCATGGTTTTTATCGTCATCCGGAAAACAAGCGTTCGATGAATGCAAAAATCTTGAAGAACGTTCGGTTTTCCTTTATTCGTATCTTTTACGCATCACCGAAAAAAACCTAAGGCGAACTTCGCAAAACAACATAAAAACATTCTTGTTTAAAATGGCATTTTTGCTATCAAACAGTATCAGCACATCAAATACGGAGTATTCGTCATATCCTGCCCTTATTGATGCCAACAAAAACCCTTTTATTGCGTATATCAGCAAGGTTCAAGAAGCGGATAATACCGAGGGTGTGTACTGTATACTACTATCAATTTTGCATGGCATTGCTAATCCCTATGATAATGACTCTTGGATATATGATGAGCACCTTTTTGATAATGATCCATCTTTGGGAGACGCAAAATACAAAGTCAAAACAGAAGAGTTGGGCAAAAAATTCATCGAAAACTTAGGCGGCGAAATTATTAATACCACAGCATACGATATCGATGAATCTTTGCGCGAAATTCAAGCAGAAATAGCATACCTTTTTATTTTACAAAACTGGAGAGAACGGAAAGATGTTAAATAATAAAGAAGTGATTAATAAATTAAAAAAACTTGAAGAGCTGTTGGATAAAAAAAGTGATTTGGAATATCGCATTCAATACGGCGAATTGGATGACGCAAAGAAAAGACTCAATGAAATACGTCGTGTTAGAGGCGATGGTCCAATGGTGCCCTCTGTCTACTCCATCATGCCGCTTTTTCCGATCGATAAAGACATTTATTTGCCAAATGAACTTAAATATGAGAAATTGAAAAAAATACTTATTCTGTTCGCCGGCGGTGGAATAATATCGATTCTTCTTTACTTGATAACAAAAGCTTCTTTTTTATCAAGTCTTGGTGCTGTTGGAATTGTCGGCACAGCGGTTTTGCTATACTTATGTAAAGGCTTAAAACGCATTTATCTTGAGAAAAAGAAAATCTATGATGAATCTGTTGAAAAGTTCAATCAGACGATGGACAGTTTTAGACAAAACCTCAGTCGATTTGAAAAAGAAAAAGCCCAAGCAAAAGACAGCATGGCAAAATTTATTCAACTCCAGAATTCTTGTCACAATGATTTTGTCGCTGCAAGAGAAGAATACCAAGCAAATATAAATAACGCAAAGCAGCAACTTGTGGGAATTGAGCAACAAATAACCGGCCTTGACATTTTATCAAGTGAATATCATTATTTGACGAAAAATATACTTTCTTCTTTGCAAAGCGGTAGAGCCGACAATTTGAAAGATGCGCTTAATTTAGCCATTGAAGACGACCGCAAAGAACGAGAAGAGGAACAACGGCGAGAAGAAGAGCGGCTTCGCCAAGAGGCTATGGAACAGCAAATGGAAGAAATGAGGCGTCACAATAGGCAAATGGAGCAACAACAGCAACAAATGGCAAAAGACGCTGCAGAAGCTGAAAAAGAGAGCCGTAGAGAAAGAGAACGCATTAATGGAATTAGAGCCAGATCCTGTGCTTGTAAATGTTCTAATCGTGGTTTTGCATGTTACTCCTGCCCGGCATACAGACCTAAGTAAGCCACAATTTCATATAATTCCATATAAAATAAAGAAATCGCGCCTAATTGGTGCGATTTCTTTGCGTTTAAAGGATAAATTGAAAATGAATGATATAAAAATATGTTGGTCCTATATTGACACACTCGTGAGCGGCAGCCCGATTTTGCAGGATGGCAAAATCGTCGGCGCAGTAACCCATGTCTTGATCTCCGACCCCAC
Source organism: Eubacteriales bacterium (assembly GCA_045586045.1). Taxonomy (GTDB): domain Bacteria; phylum Bacillota; class Clostridia; order Oscillospirales; family QAKW01; genus QAKW01. Next base: position 39,798 of record JAZMZQ010000088.1, on the reverse strand, counting down.
CCGCGGCTACGGCATCTTTATCGAAAACATGCTCTCGGCTTCATAAGATATACCATATCTTCATTAAAAAGCAATATTCTTCCTGCTACGGGGAAGAATATTGCTTTTTCTATTATTCGTTTAGTTTGACGCAAAAATCAACGAGCAGTTGTTTGATATTTCTATTTGCAATTGTTATAATTCAATTATAAATCATATATATGGAGGAACGGATCTTGCTTAATATAGAAACGCTTGGGACAAGCATTAGGGAATTACGCAAACAAAAAGGATTAACGCAAAATGAATTTGCCGATATTTTAGGAGTAAGCTTTCAGGCAGTATCCAATTGGGAGCGCGGGGTGGCTCCGCCCGAACTTGAAAATCTGATCAATATAGCCGCATACTTTGGTGTATTGGTGGATGACCTTCTTCGCAAGCAAAGCGATGATCTGTTTTTGGGAATTGACGGAGGGGGAACAAAAACGGAGTTTGTACTTGTCTCCTCAGAAGGATATGTACTAAAACGCCTTGTAAAAAGCGGATGTAACCCGAACGATATCGGGTATTCTGCAATGCTTTCCATACTTGTCGATGGGATTGGCGATATTCTTACGGAATTTCATTCTATCAGAAGCGTATTCTGTGGAATTGCGGGAATCTCTACGGGAGATTATGCAAAGCGGTTATCTGCTGAATTAAAAAGACGATATCAACAGATTGATATACAAATAAAAAATGATTCCTTTAATCTTTTTGCACTTGATGAAAGAGCCGATATGGCTGTCATCAGCGGGACAGGATCGGTTGTATTCGTCAAAGACGGTGATTCATACAAAAGGCTTGGCGGATGGGGATATCTGCTTGATGGTGCCGGCAGCGCTTATGATTTTGGCAGGGACGTGATTCGGGAAGCGTTGCACGAAGAAGATATGAGGGAGAACCGTTCGTTGATGAGCAGAATGCTGTGCCGGAAACTGAATGTTGACACCGTGTGGGAGCATATCAATACGATTTATAGTGAAGGGAAGCCCTATATAGCAAGTTTTGCATCAATTGCTTTTGATGCTTTCAAACAAGGAGATAAAAAAGCCGTACAGATCATTTTGAGAAATACAAAAGCATTGGCAGAGCTCTTAAATGCGGGTGTTAAACTTTGCAATGCAAGCCCTGTCGCTATTGCGAGCGGAGGTCTCTTTGAACACTACGGAGAAATCATGACTGAATTCATCGGACAGTACAGCGATGTAAAATTACTTGTAAATACACTGCCGCCGATATACGGAGCCTGTAAGAAGGCATGTTCCATAACGGCATGTGATATACCTGATGAATTTTACGGGAATTTCAAAAAAACTTACGGAGGAATAGAGTAATGAGTCTATCAAAAACGGAAACGAGAAATCCCGCCAGTATGCGTATGGATAAAATGAGTTCAGAGGAAATGGCAAAACTTGTTATCACGGCGAATTACGATGCAGTAAAAGCCGTTGAGGACGCTGCCTCTGCAATTGCTCAGGCGGTTGACGCGATTGCCGCCGCCTTTGAAAATGGCGGACGTCTTTTCTATGTCGGCGCAGGAACATCAGGCAGACTCGGTGTTCTTGATGCTGCGGAGTGCCCGCCGACTTTTGGCGTACCCTATGATCAGGTTCAAGGTATCATCGCAGGCGGAAACGAAAGAATGTTCCTCGCCGGAGAAAACGAAGAAGACAAATATGAAAAGGGCTGTGAAGCAATCGCCGAACACGGTGTTAGATCTGTGGACGTTGTGGTTGGAATATCTGCGGCAGGGAATGCGGCATATGTGGTAGGTGCAATAGAAACTGCGAAATCCATCGGTGCTGTAACCGTAGGGGTAAGCTGTAACCCCGATACAAAAATACTGAATGCAGCGGATATTCAGATTTTTACAGACACGGGTGCAGAGGTTCTGACAGGCTCAACCCGCTTAAAGGCCGGTACTGCGCAAAAAATCGTCCTTAATACGCTTACTACATGCGCTATGGTAAAAACAGGAAAAGTTTATGAAAACATGATGATCAACCTCAAGCCCTCCAACATCAAGCTTCGGGGTCGGGTGATCCGCATTGTCAGCCAGATCACCGGTTATGATGAGGATGCTGCCACCGATTTGCTGGAAAAGAGCAACTGGATCATCCGCGATGCGCTGCAGCTTTGGAAGAAGGAGATTTGATATGAAAAACGAACACCACCGCATTGCTTCATGGTGGATCCACTGGAACGACCTGCAATGGCCGGATTCCGACAATATGGACAGGATCAAGGCGCGGGCGGAGGGATTTGCCAATGCCCATGTATCCGCGGCCATGCTCTTCGGCACCCACTTTCGGTGGGATTTTATGCCGGTGTTTCCCTTGCTCCACGACTATATCGCCACGGTGGCAGAGGAACTGCACAAATACGGCATCAAGCTGTTCGACCACCATTCCGTAAATTTGGTACACCGCTACAGCACCCGTCAGGAAATGCGCCATGTGATGCTGGATAGCGGTCCTCATCTGCCCTTCAGCCCCACATTTGAGGCGGCTGCCGACTGGCGCTACAAAGGTAAACTGCTCAACGACTGGCGGATGATGGATGTAAAGACCGGAAAGCCCCTGTGGTTTCCCCAATACACCGCCGAAGGCTTCTGCCCTCGGAATCCGGACTTTCAGGAAGCCTATCAGGATTATGTGAAATATCTCATCAGCGAGACCGGTATTGACGGTCTCAGTGCCGATGATGCATTGTACTATATGCATCACAATGCCTGCGGCTGCAGCCACTGCCGTGCCGAGCTGCAGCGCAGAGCGGGAATAGACCTTCCCTCGGTGGAGGACACCTCTTTTTGGGGCAATTGGGAGAATCCTGCATGGAACGCGTGGATTGATATGCGCTTCGATGCAGGGGGCAGCTTTTACGAGAATCTGCGCAAAGTGCTGCCGGAGAATTTTATCCTCACCGGCTGCGGTGCTGCCTCCGCCTCTGCCGGAGCAGTCATGTCCGCCACCGATGCCCGCAACTTCCTGCGCGGTTGGAACTATGTGAACATGGAGCTCAGCGGTAATACACCGCCCTATAAACACGACTCCAAAACCGTAAATGTTCCCATTCCCCATCGTCTGATCAACTCCTCCCACCATCAGGCAGCCGCCCGCGAAAAGGGCGTAAGAGCCTTCTGCACCGGCTTTGCCCACAGTACAGCAGCGGCCAACCATGTCTGGGCAACCGCCAAGGTGCTGGATGCAGACGCGTGGATTGGCACACTGAAAACACGACTGGGTCTGCCCTGGCACATTCTCAACACCTTGCCCGGTGAGGAGGATATCGTAGGTACTGCTTTCGGCTTTGAAGCTGCCCATCCGGAGTTATTCCGAGGTGAAAGTGTGGGGCAGTTAGGAGTGTATTTCTCCTACGAAACCCGCAACCACACCCTCTACGGCAGCTTGAACAACGGCTATTACAAGGACTATGGCGACACGCTGCATCTGCTGTTTGCCAATGGTCTGTGCCCGCATACTGTGTTCGCCTTTCCGGAAAATGCGGTTACCTATCCGGTGATCCTGCTTGCCGGTGTGGCAAAGATGACCGGCGAAGAGCATGCCGCCATGGCGCGCTACCTTGCCGCAGGCGGCAAAGTGATTATATACGGTCCCACTGCGGTCTCCGGCTGTATAAACAGCTGGAAGCTTCCCAACCGACTTGATATTCCGAGCGCAGATTTTTTTACCACCGTTCCCGATGGAATTCATGTGAAGCGACCGGACTGGTGCAAAACCATCCGAATCAATAATTCCGATGATCCGGATGTGTGGCAGCAGCCGGAAAAGGGCGTTTTCTACCACCCCCATCGGCTGGGTGATACCAACCGCGATCAGCTGCTGGATCTCGTGCATTCCATGGTGCGCCCCATGCCCGTTACTATCACCAAGGCAAATGGCTATCTTACCACCATGCGGTGCGACGGTGATGCCATCATCGTACAACTGCTGGCGGAAGACTATGATGTGGATATCAACCACAAGCTGGATTCTATCCGCACTCACCGCAGCCGCGTAAATTTGCTGACGGACATTACGCCTATCGGCGTGGATGGCAATATCCATATTCAAACGAACAAGATCCCCACGGTATACGCCCCCTTCAATCAGGAAGCTGCCACCGTTACACAGGCAGGCAGCACATGGCAGATCAGCCTGCCGAACGACTGTTCTTACGCCTTAATCCATTTCAAATAATCAGGAGGTAAATGATGAAACTTTCAGATCTTTCTCTGCGGGAGAAGATCCTGCAGACCGTCGTGCTGCGCCACAAAAAAGATGTTTTTGTGGAGGACAAAGTGGGCGCTCTGTTCATTGGCGGCGAGATCATTACAGAGGCGGAGGACACGCCCCTTGAAAAAGCCCGAGAAACCATTTCCCGATATATTGACAACGCGGATATCCCCTTGTTGATTACCTCTGACTTTGAAAACGGCTGCGGCAGCATGGTCAAGGGGCTAACGCCCCTGCCCTATCTTTCCGGACTTGGTGCCACCAACGATCCCCGCCTTGCCTACGATTATGGCAAGGCAACTGCCATGGAGGCACGGTCCATCGGTGCAAACTGGAGTCTCTCGCCCGTATGCGATCTGCTGACCAACCCCCGCAACCCACTAATCAATGTACGCTCCCTCACCGACGATCCTCAGCTTGCCTCCAAAATGCTGAGCGCCGTGATCAAGGGCATGCAGGAAAACGGGCTTGCTGCTTGCGCCAAGCACTTCCCCGGCGACGGTGTGGACTATCGGGATCAGCACATCGTTACCACCGCCAATACCCTGTCCATGCATGAGTGGAAGCAGCTTCACGGAAAGGTGTTTCAGGATCTGATTGACAGTGGTGTAATGAGCATCATGCCCGGTCATATCACCCTGCCCGCCTACCAGCGTCAGCTTCACAGCAACGGTCTGCCTCTGCCCGCCACCCTTTCCGGCGAGTTGATCGAGAATCTGCTGAAAAAGGAAATGGGCTTCAAAGGCATCGTCGTTACCGATGCGCTGGCCATGGGCGGCTTCCTTGGCTGGTACAAGACCAAGCGCCAATCCCAGATCGAAAGCTTCAAGGCGGGCTGCGATATGATGCTGTGGCCCGAAGAACACTATGTAGACGATATGGTGAAGGCTGTGGAAAACGGCTACATCTCCATGGAGCGGCTGGACGACGCAGTCAACCGCATCCTCAATGTTAAGGAAAAGATGGGCCTGTTCAAAAAAGATAATCATGCCGTGATGCTGACAAAAGAAGATACCATGTTTGTCGATTCCGTGCAACAGGAGACCGCAGAGAAATCCGTCACCCTCATCAAAGATCAAAACCATCAGTTCCCCTTAAGCCCCGAAAAAACGAAAAATGTTCTGGTGATCCCCGTAACCCATTACGAGCCTGCGCTGCAGGAAGCGGAGCTTCTTTGTAGAGAACTGGAAAGCAAGGGCTTTGCTGTAACCTATAAAAATGCCGTTCCTACACCGGAAGAAATGGAAGCAAGCGATCTGGTGCTGTATGCCCTATTTTCCCGTTCCTATCGTCCCATAGGATTTTTAGACTTTCAAGGAGTGGAAGCAATAAAGATCGCAAAATCCCTGCAAACAGCGGTGGAGAAGACCGTAGTGGTCTCCTTTGGCTCGCCCTACTTCGGCAATCAGTATTTTGAGCGCGCGTACACCTATGTCAATGCCTACTCCATGCTGTCGCCCAGTGTGAAGGCATTTGTCCGTGCTGCCACCGGGGAGATCCCCTTCGGCAATTTTTCCCCCTTCCGGATATGACAAAAACAATCAGAGGACGATTCTATGATTGATTTGTTGGCCCTATATGGACACACCCGTGAGCGGCAGCCCCATTTTGCAAAACGGCAAGCTCATCGGCGCAGGAACCCCGAAAATAGGCATCTTTATTGAAAATATGCTCTTACGCAAGTGAATAGCAAAAAGCAGGTCTTTCCGGCCTGCTTTTTGCTATTTTTAAAGAGCGGTATGCTCCCTGCGGTAGTGGCTGGGGGAGCAACCGATCTGTTTTTTGAAGGCTTTGGAGAAATAGTAGATATCCCGAAATCCGCATTGATTTGCGATGCTTTCTATCCCCTGAAAGGGAATCTGCCGCAAAAGCTTTTTTGCAAGATTCATCCGCAGGCTCATAAGATATTCAAGAGGCGATTTTTTGAAATCTGTCCGAAAGCATTTTCTGAAATAATCGGCATTAAAGCCGATTTTTTTAATTTCCTTTGCAATCTCAAAATCGGGATTGCCGATATTCTCAAAGAGCCGATTCTTAAAATCGACGGTAAATTCATATTTATATCCGCCCCCCTGATACCGCTTGATATACTCGCTAATGGCATCGGTCAGCGTATCGGCGATCAGCTCGTAATTCTTTTCCCGCTCGGTGGTAACCTTATTTAAAATCTCCATCAGTTTTCGGATATTTCCATCATAATCATGGGTGATAATAACATCGGAAAAATCCAAATTTTTTACCACCAAAAAGATATCGGCGCAATCCTCCTCGGAGCACCCCGAATGAGAAAGTCCCGGCGGAACCACGCGAATATCATTTTCCCCGATATGATATTGGTTTTCTCCGATAGTAACCACCATTTTCCCTTGAATCTGCAAGGAAATTTCCCATGAATCGGGATGGTGATGGGCATCGAAGGATCGATAGGTTTTGGATTGATTGCAATAGCGGGTATTCATAAAGGCGCCCCTTTCCTGATATCTGCAATTTGATATTACCATAAAAAGTCGGTTTTGTCAAAAAATAAATGGCTTTTTTGCATTTTGTTTTTTTCTTCTCGGTGTTAGCATAAGAGTAAAGAAAAATTTAAAAACGGAGGTGTTTCCCATGAAATCACTGGTTATGAAAGGTCCTAAATGCGCCGAGATCATCGATGCGCCCATCCCCGAAATTCAAAAGAGCAACGAGGTTTTGATCAAAAATCGTTTCTGCGGGGTTTGCATGAGCGAGCATTATGATTGGTCTACCGCCAGAGAGGGCAAGCAATTTGGCCATGAGCCCATCGGAACCGTTATCGCTGTTGGCGATGAGGTTACCAATGTGAAGGTTGGTGATCGGGTAAGCGGCCTTTATTCCGGAAAAAGTGAATATGTAATTGCCGATGCCGAGGATGTCTTTACCTTGCCCGAAAAGCTCAGCGATTCCGATGCCATTTTAGAGCCAATCGCCTGCCTCTATAGCGCGGTGAGCAAGGTGAAGATCCCTGTGATCGGAGATCGGGTTGCAGTAGTGGGTTGCGGCTATATGGGTTGCGGCGCCATCTCCCTTTTGAAGGCAAGAGGGGCTTATGTAGTTGCCGTTGATATCCGCAAGGAATGCCTTGAAGATGCAAAGCGGTTTGGCGCCGATGAGGTTTATACCCCCGATGAGCTGCCCGAAGAATATTTTGATGTTCCCGGCAAGGGCCTCAAATTCAAAACCGAAGGCCTTGGCTTCTATACTGTTATGGAATGGGGCGAGACCAATGAATCCTTGGATCTTGCCATTCGGATGACCAGAATGTGCGGCCAGCTTGCCATCGGCGCTTATCATACCGGCGGCAAACGGCTGGTGGATATTCAGCAGCTGAATGTGAAGGCCATTGATTGCCTCTCCACCCATCCCAGAGAGACCGATATCTGCAGAACCGCTTGCGAGAATGCCATTCGGATGCTCAAGGACGGCAGCTGGAATTTCAAGAATGTGCCCACCAAGGTATATCCTTTTGCAAAATTCGATCAGGCTCAAGCAGAGCTTGAAACCAAATACGGCCAATATATGAAGGCCATGGTAGATTTTGAAGCCCCCGACGATATGGAGCCCTATATCATTAAATAAGGAGAAAGACCATGAAAATTGCAATCGGCAACGACCATACTGCGGTCGAAATGAAAAATCATATTACCAAATACCTTGAAGAGCAAGGTCATGAAATCATCAATTTCGGCACCGACTCTGAAGAGCGGTGCGACTATCCCATCTATGGAAAAAAGGTGGCAGATGCAGTGGCAAGCGGAGAATGTGAGCGTGGCATCTTAATCTGCGGCACCGGCATCGGCATCTCCCTTGCTGCCAATAAGGTAAAAGGCATCCGCGCGGCCGTTTGCTCCGAAAGCTATTCTGCCAAGCTGACCCGCCAGCATAATAATGCCAATATCATCGCCTTCGGCGCAAGAGTGGTAGGGCAAGCAACAGCAGAGACCATCGTAGATGCATTTATCAACACGGAATATGAAGGCGGCCGCCATCAAACCAGAATTGATATGATCACCGCCATTGAGCAAGGAGAATTCTAATGGTCAAAATCGGTATTGATATCGGCGGCACCAAAATCAACATCGGCCTCTTTTCAGCCGATACAAAAAAACTCCTTGCAAGCAAAAAGGGCTATATTGCGGAGATTACCGATCTGCCCGCATACATTAAGAGCGTTGTAGAAACCCTTTGCCAAGAGAATCATATCGATTCCAAAGAGATTCTCTCTATGGGCATCGGCATTCCCGGCACAGTAAGCGCCGATGGTAAGAAGATCTTAAAAGCGCCCAATATCAGCCTGCTCTCCAATGATCTTGCAGAAAAGCTGGAAGCGGAACTGAAAACCCCCGTCTGCTTTGTGCAGGATTCAAGAGCTGCCGCTTGGGGCGAATATCTTTGCGGCGGCGGCATCGGCGCAAAGGCGGTGGTATGCGTTACCCTCGGCACCGGCATCGGAACCGGCATTGTCTTGGATGGCAAGATCTATGGCGGCGCATTGGGCTGCGCAGGGGAGCTTGGCCATCTGCCTGTGGTAGAAGGGGGCAGACCTTGCGGCTGCGGCAAGCGCGGCTGCTTGGAAAAATATTGCGCAGGCGGTGGATTGGATATTACCGCCAAAGAGCTTTTGGGCGATGGTAAAACCGCCGCCGATCTTTTCAATGAAGCCAAAAGCGGCAATGAGATTGCTCAAAAAGCAATCGCCGATGCCATTGAAATGCTGGGGCGTGGCCTTGTTTCCATCATCAATCTGCTCTCCCCCGACTGCCTGCTCTTCAGCGGCGGCTTAAGCGAGCAAGAGGAGCTTTATCTGACTCCTTTGATGGTGTATATCAAAAGCCATTGCTATATGACTGATACTCTGCCCATCATCAAAAAAGCGGCTCTTAAAGATCTTTCGCCCCTCTATGGAGCAGCATTTATAAAAGACTAAATACTGGGGACGTGTTTTCATCAACCGTCCCCTATTTATAAGATGGCAGGTTCGAGTCCTGTCTCCCTAAGGAGAAAAAATATGAAACAACTTATCATGGAAGGACCCAAAAAAAGTAAGATCATTGAGGTGGAAAAACCCAAGATCAATGAGGATCAACTTTTAGTCAAAGTGATTTATACAGGGATGTGCCATTCCGAATGGTATCCTTGGTCTATTGCGAAAAAAGGGGATACTTTCGGTCATGAATCTGTGGGCGTGATTGAAAAGCTGGGAAAAAATGTGAGCGGCTTTTCCATCGGCGACCGAGTAACGGGCTTAGGCGGAGGAGGCTATAAAGAATATATCGTCATGGAACCTCATAAAACCTTCACGGTTCCTGAAAATCTTCGATCCGAAGATGCAATCGGTGAACCCCTTGCCTGCATCATGAGCGTGGCAGAGAGAATCGACACCGGAAAAATCGGCGATCGGATCGCCGTGGTAGGTTGCGGCTATATGGGCCTTGGTCTGATCTCTTTATTAAAAGCAAGAGGCTATGCAGAAATTGTGGCAGTTGATAAACGCCCCATTGCCTTGGAAAATGCAAAAAGATTTGGTGCCACAGAGATTTATACCCCCGAAACATTGCCCGAAAATTACAAATTGAATTGGAGCAACTGGAAAAAGCCGGATCTTAAAAGAGACGGGCATACTACCGACATATTCGGCTTAGGATTTCAAACGGTTGTGGAATTTGCCGGGACAGAGGATGCCCTTCAATTAGCGGGAGAAATGGTCTGCGCTCATGGCACATTGGGCATCGCCGGCTATCATAATGATTATGCCCGAACCCTTGATTTTAAGCTTCTCAATATGAAAGCCGCTAAAATGTTTAACTGCCACGAAAGAAGAATAGACTATGAAGCAACTTTGGTAGAACGAGCCTTAAAGCTTTTATCAAGCGGCCAGTGGAAATTCACCGGCGTTACCAATCATATCTATTCAGCGGAAGAATTTGATCAGGGAAATTTCGATATGGAATCTCATAGAGATAACTTTATCAAAGGAGCCGTTACATTCAAATGACTCCCGGTCTTGCCATCTTTACCCTTTTTTGTTATAATATACTCAATTTATAAACGGAGGATAAAAAATGATTTTTAAGCCCTATTTAGAGCTTTCTCCCTGCTATGAGGAAGGCATCTTTGAAGAATTCAACGGAAACCGGAAAATTGCAACAAACTTTTCCTTGAAAGAGGGCAGCATCCTCTATTTGATGGGCGGCACCATCCTTTGCAAATATGATATCTGCGACCCTAAAAATCCAAAGCTTTTGAAAAAATCCGATATCACCAAAGAAAGCAAGGCGGATTTTATCCGCAAAGGTTGCGCTCATGCCACCGCCATGGTGGATCTTGGGCAATATCTTGCCATCTCCCTGCGGGATTCAAGCGGCGGAGTTACCAATATGGCGGATGGCGTCGTTGTGGGCAGAATTTCGATCCTCGATAAAGAAACCCTTGAGCCTGTTCGGGAATTGGATTTTGAAAATAAGGTTACCAATATTACGCGGTATAAGGATCTTTTAATCGTCTCTCTCCACTTCCATGGTTTTTATATCTATAAGCTCACCGAGAATGATCAGATCCTCACCTGCCTATATCGGCATATCGAGATTGAAAAGCCCCGCAGAACCCGCACAAGAGAATTTCAAAACAGCACAGTCTTTGAAAAAGAGGCGGGGAAAATCAATATCGCCTTCGCCTCCTATCGCTATTGTATCACCACCTATACCTATGATTTGGAAGAGAATACCGTCTGCCCCTGCTGCGAGCTGAGCCCCGCAGCGATCCCCCATATGAAGGATGCCCAATCGGTTGAAAAAAATAAGGTTTTCGGTCTTGCGGCAAAGGGAAGCTTTGTTTATGGCGGGGTCTCCCCCGGCAACCATCTTTTTCGAGAGCAATATAAGAGCGTGGACTGGAGCCGCTTTGATCAAAGAGGAATCGTCTACGGCCCTCACGATCGGCTCAATGAGGAGCATTACCATCTCCCCCTTCCCGATGCCGATAAGCCGAAATTCATCGGCGTCATCGCAGGAGATCCTGCCCCATCGTTCCTTTGCGTGGCAAGAGATCATTTGCTCTTTAATTTGGATTGCCAAGGCTTGGGAATTGCAAAAATCGAAGCAGACGGCAGGCTGACCTATAAGGGAAGAACCCTCCAGGATCCTTGCGGGCGGCAGTTGACCTATCGCCTTTCTTTCGATGGAGAATTCCTTTGCGCATCTTATAAAATGCCGATTCCGGACGGGAAAAACCCGCCTGTTTTTCGGATGTTTGAAATGGAGAACTAAAATGGCTCATCAATTTATCGGAAAATGGATCACCGACTCAGAATTTGCAGCACTCCCACCCCGCAATGTCTTTCATCGGCAGCTGGAGCCGATGGATCTGCCCTGCGAGGAGCATCGCAACCGCCATATCTTATTCCGCAAGAAATTCCGTTTGGATGCTTTAGGCGAGCAGGCAACGCTATATATCTCGGCCGATGATTATTATAAGCTCTATATCAACGGGCGATTTGTGGCCCAAGGGCCTGCGCCATCCTACCATTTTCAATACAACTATAATGTGATTGATATCAGCGCCCATCTTCAAGAAGGAGAAAACAACATCGCTGTTCATACCCTTTATCAAGGCCTGATCAATCGAGTATGGCAAAGCGGCGACCATCGCCATGGCTTGATTCTCGATCTGGAGCAGGATGGAAAAATCATCCTTTCAAGCGATGAAACCTTCAAAACCGCACCCCACAGCAGCTATACCGAGACCGGCACCTGCGGATATCAAACCCAATTTTTGGAGCGATACGATTCAAACGCTCCGGAAGTTGGCTTCGAGAACTTTGATTATAACGACAGCGCTTGGGAAAATGCAAAAATAAGCCAATTCAGCGATCATATTTTAGCAGAGCAGAAGAGCAAATCTTTGGTTTTTGAAACCATCCTCCCCACGCAGCTTGAGCGATCTGAAACGCACATCCTTTGCGATTTCGGCAGCTGCTATGTGGGCTATCTTATGGCCCGTGCAAAAGGCAAAAAGGGTGATATTATTATGGTGCGCTGCGGGCAGGAATTAAATGAAGATGGCAGCCTACGCTATGAGCTGCGAGCCAACTGCAAATATGAAGAAGAATGGATTCTTGCCGATGGAGAAAGCCTCTTAGATTGGTTTGATTATAAATCTTTCCGCTATGCGGAGCTGATTTTCCCAAAGGGCGTTGCCATAGAGGGGCTCTCCCTTTCCGCTCGCCATTATCCCTTTGAATTGAAAGCTGCTTTGAAGCCCGAATATGCAGAGGATGAAGATCTTCAAAAGATTTGGAATCTTTGCGTCAACACCTTGAAATACGGTGTGCAGGAAGTGATTCAGGATTGCATGGAGCGAGAAAAGGGCTTTTATCTGGGGGATGGTTGCTATACCGCTCTTACCAACATGATTTTAACCCAAGATGATTCCATGGTAAGAAAACTAATCGATGATGCTTTCGCCACCGATTTTATTTCCGACACGCTGGTTACCTGCATGGATTGCTCCTTTATGCAGGAGATTGCAGAATTTCCGCTGATTTTGGTCTATCTGGTATTATGGCATTATAACCTTACCCAAGATCAAGCCTATCTAAAAGAAAATTATAAAAAGGTTGTAAAATTGCTGGAGGCCTATCGGCGGGAATATGAAAAGGATGGGGTTTTGCGTGCCTTCGACCGCTGGAGCGTTGTGGAATGGCCCCAAAATTTCCGCCATGGCTATGATGTGAAAATCAAAGAAGGGGAATTTTGCTATGAGGCGCATGTTTCCCTCAATGCCTATTATCTTTCCGCCATCCGCACCGCCAATCGCATCGCCACCCTTTTAGGTGAGCCCCGATACCGCGATGAAGGGCCCCTTCTTTCCGCTTTTCATCAAACCTTTTTTGATGAAAAGGAAAAGCTTTTTAAGGATGGAGAGCGAACCGACCATATCAGCTTGGTAGGCAATAGCTTTGTCTTTGGCTTTGATCTTTGCGATGATGAATCCTTCAAGCAAAATTTCATCGCCCTCCTTTTGGAGCATGGCATCCATTCCCTCTCCCTTTTCTGCACCTTCCCCGTGCTGATGGGATTGGCAAAAAATGATCGGTTTGATCTGATCAAAGAATGCCTTTTGAATGATGGCGCTTGGAAACGAATCCTGCGCGAGGGCGGCACCACCACCTTTGAAGGCTGGGGAAAAGACACCAAATGGAATACCTCTCTCTTCCATCTCACCATGTCCTACGTCGCAACCTTCATGGCAGATATTGATCTAAAAAACCTATTTTGATTGCATTTAATCTTGCTTATCCAAAGAAACTATGGTATCCTTTCATCGAAAGGCAGGGATTCTCAGATGAATAAACCCAATGATTTCTCTCAAATGGATAAAAATACCGTTGATTCCAAAAATCAATTAAAAGATTTGGCCCATATCCGCTTTTTCAATTTAGAGGGTAGTGGAAAGCGCATTTTAATATTAGGCAATTCCATTACGCTCCATGGCCCTAAAGCCGATATCGGCTGGCATGGCGAATGGGGAATGGCCGCCTCTGCCAAAGAAAAAGATTATGCGCATCTGCTGATGAAAGCGATTCTGGAAAAGGATGAAAAAAGCGCCTTTTGCATCTGCCAGGTAGCCGATTGGGAGCGGCAATATAAAGCAGGCGCAGAGACCTACCCTCTCTATCAATCCGCCCGCGATTTCGATGCCGATCTCATTATCATGCGGTTTATTGAAAATTGCCCCAAAAAGGAATTTGATTCCTCTCTCTTTATCAAAGAGCTGGATGCCTTCCTTTCTTATCTGAATCCTTCCCAAAAAGCAAAAATCCTCCTGACCACCGGCTTCTGGGCCCATCCGGGGGATGAGGGGATCATGGAATATGCCAAAGCGCAAAATCTGCCCTGCATTTACCTTGGCGATTTAGGGGAGCAGGATCAGATGAAGGCGATCGGCCTTTTCGATCATTCGGGCGTTGCCGCCCATCCCGGCGATCTTGGCATGAGCGCCATCGCCGAGCGAATCTATAATGAGGCAGCAAAAATACTTTTTTAAGAAAAAAAGGGATGTGAAAAAATCACATCCCTTTTCAGACTGCCAAAAAAGGCACAGACCGCAGAAAATAAGAGAATAAAAGAATTCTGCCGATTCTATAAATTGGCAAGGGAAAAGAAATCCTACTCGTTTTCCTTGCTTTTTTATAATAAGGAAAAAATCCGCATAGTGATGCGGATTTTGATTGAAATTTTCTGCTTTCCGCCGATCTGCTCTCTACCGTACCTATGTACGCCGACGAGAACAGATCGACGAAATCTGCACTCTTTTTTGAGAGTCTCCCAGCGTGTCAAAAAAAGGCACAGACCGCAGAAAATAAGAGAATAAAAGAATTCTGCCGATTCTATAAATCGGCAAGGGAAAAGAAATCCTACTCGTTTTCCTCCGCCTTCTTCAAATTAAAGAAATAATTCTTGCATTGTGCGTCATGGCGTAGTATACTATTCTTATAGTGTACGCCATGGCGCACAATTCTTAGAAAGGACGTTTGATCCATGGAATGGAATACCGCTCAGGAGACCGCCGCCCTTTGGGGGGTTTCGCTTCGCTATATTCAAGCCCTATGCCAAAAGGGAAAGATTGAGGGGGCTTGCCGCATGGGCCGAGATTGGATGATTCCCAAAGATGCCCTCCGCCCTGCCGACGGCAGAAGACGGGCGCAGAAGTACCCCTTTATTGAAAATGACCTGCCCATGCCGAGAAAGACCCCTTTTTTGCATATGACCGATCTTTATTCCGCCTCCGGCAAGGCCGAGGAGTGCATTGCCGCTCTCAGCGCCAATCCCGAGGCCCAAACCCTGCTGCAAGCAGAGATTGCCTATTCCCGCGGAGAGATCGAAAAGGCATATGATGTCGCCAATGAGCTGCTCAACCAAAAAGGCGGCTTTTATGCCATGATCTCTGCAGGCATGCTCCTTGCCCTTTGCGCCATCTGGCGGGGGGATTTGGCTCTTTGGCGAAAGGCCAAGATCCATATTGCAGAAGCGCCTGTAAAAAGCGATCAGGATCGGGATATTGCCGCCTTTTCTATTACAGCGGTGGACAGTATGCTCTATGATGTCTCTGCCTTCCCCGAATGGTTTAAGATGGGGCGCTTTGAGCCGCTGCACCATGATGCTCTGCCTGCGGTTAAGGTCTTTTATGCCAAATATTTATATGCCTCCGCTTATGCGGTAGCCACCAAAGAGATGAATCTTCAAGGGATACAGGGCCTCTCTCTGATGGGGATGATCCCCAACACCCTTGAGCCTATGATTTCTCAGGCAATGGCCGATAAAGCATTGATCTCCGAGATTTATCTGCGGCTTACCTGCGCCACCGTATACCACAACAGCAACAATGACGAGCAGGCCATCTATCATATTGATCGGGCCATCGCTCTTGCGCGCCCCGATCGGCTTTACGGCTTGCTGGCGGAATATTGCCGCGTCCTTTCCCATCTGCTGGAGCAGCGGCTCACCCTTGCCGATCCTTCTGCATGGGAACAGGTAAACCGCCTTTATCGGATCTATAACGAAGGCTGGTCGAAGCTGAGCGGATCGGTCCGTGGGCGCACCATTATTACCACCCTTTCCCAAAAGGAGCGGGCGGTAGCAAAGCTTGCCGCTTTCGGGATGAAAAACGGCGAGATTGCAGCCAAGCTGCATATGTCGGTCTCGGCGGTCAAGCAGGCGGTCAGCAATGTGGCGGCAAAGACCGGTGCCTCCCGCGAAAATTTCGCCGCTTTTTTATAAAATTTTTAGCCGTTTTGGGGGAAAATCGGTCATTCATTTTTGGCCGATTTTTACTTGATAGGGTAATACCGAAAATAAAAAAGATCTGCTATACTGTTTTTAGAAAAATCAGTATGGCAGATTTTCTTTTTGCCGAAAATAAAATGGAGCCCCTCTCCAAGGAAAGGATTTCATATGCTTACCAATCTTTTCAATTCGGATCTCTCTCAAGCCCCTCCCAAGGAGGGCACCCTTTATAAGAGCGTAACCATCGAGGGCATCACCTTTGATCTTTATTATGGATATTATGAAGATTTTGAGCGGCACAGCCGATTCAATGAGCCCATCCCCATCTATCCCGACTTTTTGGAAAGCCCCCGCTTTACCAAAGACGGCCTGCCCTTTGTTACGGCCATGCAGGATATCTGCGAGGGCTATCAAGGCCCTTCATCCGGCGATAGCTGCGCCGATTGCGTGCACTTTCGCAAGCAAGAAGAATTATTCGGACTCTGCTCCTGCCCCAAGCGGCAGAAATTATTATAGGAGGAAAAAACCATGACTAAAAAAATCCATCTTTCCACCCGCATCATGAGCATCCTGCTTTGCTTCATTTTGCTTTTCTCTTCCCTGCCCGCTTGGAGCGTTGCCGCCGCAAGCGCAGACCATACGGTGGTAGACCCCCATACCTTGGATCAATGGAAGCTTTATTTCGGCGTTAAGGAAAATGATCCCAATAACGTGGAGCTTTCCACCGAATATGCAGGCAGTGTCTGGACCGATAAATCGGTCTTTGATCCTGAGGAAATCCCTCAGCAGCTGCTGGATGCCAAATACAATCAGCAATCCTTCTCCATTGCCGATCAGGGCGATAATTTCTTGGTAGCCCTCTCGGCCATGGCTTCCAACAAGCAGATCAAGGGCTATTCCACTTTGCCTACCGATACCGTCTTTATTCTGGATCTTTCCAGCTCCATGCGCTATACCGACGATCAAGGCGGCTCTGCTTTGGATGAGCTGGCAGCCTCCGCCAATACCGCCATTTCTTCCCTGCTGGCATTGAATAAGAACAATCGTGTGGCAGTGGTGCTTTATGCAGGCAATACCAACCAATCCTTCTCTGCCGCCGATGGAATCACCCGCGTTCTGATGCCGCTGGATAACTATACCCCCGCCGCAAACGGGCAGTTCCTCAATCCCACCCGCAACGATGATCGCGTAGAGAATTATGCGTTGCAGGTAACAAGCGGCGTGCGCAATTCCGCAGGCGACCTCGTATCGACCGTTAAAACCGATGTATCTACCGGCACCTTTATGCAGGACGGTGTCTATGAGGCCATGGACCTTCTGCTTCAGGCAGATCCTGTCGTCAAAGAAGGGGTGCAGGCCGGCACCAACCGCCTGCCCATCATGGTTTTGATGACCGACGGCGAGCCCACCCTTGCCAACCCCGACTACGACGGCGCTCAGCAAAGCAACGGAAATTGGGAGCTGGGCCAGAGCACCATGTGGCATTACGATGGCTCTACCGCCGATCGCAACGGCATCGGCCATCGGGATTCCATCGCCTTCGTTACCTCCCTGACCACCGCCTTTGCCAAAAAGCAGATCACCGATCACTATGAAAAGCCGGCCCTGCTCTATACCTTGGGCTATGGCTCTACCGCGCTGAATCGCCCCGAGGCGCTCAGCGTATTGAATCCTACCAATGCAAGCGCTGTGCAGAATAATCTTTGGGCCGATTTCCTTGATGGCGAGAATATCCCCATCTATCGGGTTTATCGGCAAAACGGCTGGTCTGCCTCCGCCACCAATGAGCGGCTCTATGTCCAAAATGCGGCAAGCGGCCTTGCCCGCCTGAGCGAAGCAGATCGGGATTATGTCGATCGCTATTTTGCGGCAAATAATGATAATGCCATGAATCAGGCCTTTGCCGCCATCGTCAACGAAATCATCCTCCAATCCCGCTATTATCCCACCTATGTGGAGGGCAACCATAACCACGACGGCTATCTGACCTTTGTGGATAAAATCGGCCGTTTTATGGAGATTTCCGATGTCAAGGGCTTGGTGGTCGGCAATCGCTTGTTCTCCGGCGCCGCATTGGCAAGCGCACTGAGAGATTCCGATGATGCCCTGGGCACTCCCAGCCAACCTACCGCCATGGGCGACGCTCTGATCCAATCGGTCAAAGAGCGGCTGGGCATTTCCGGCACCCCTGTGGCCCAAGCGCTGGTATCAGCCGCTTATGATCATCAGCAGCTCTACTATCGCTCCGATTCCGAATTCAGCAACTATATCGGTTGGTTCTCCGATGCAAGCGGCAACTTTATTGATTTCTGGCATGAAGGGATTTCTGCCGATCAATATCCCGCAAACGCTACCCATTATATGAAGTCCTATGGCTTCTTGGGCGATACCACCGTTCTTTCCGGCGTTTCCAATACGGATATGATGTATATGACCGTGCGGATCGCCACCGAGATCGCCACCGGCGATCAGATCCTCACTTGGCAGATCCCCGCCTCCTTGATCCCCACCCTGACTTATGAGGTGGAGGTCGAGGTGGATTCCGATGGCAATATCACCCGCCTGATGGATCTGCAGCTTGCCTCCGATACCGGCACCGATGCCTATGCGCCGGTTCGCCTGCTCTATGAAGCAGAGCTGAGAGAGGAGCTGCAGGATTGGAATCTTGCTGAGCATCTGCCTGCCGATCATCCCAAGGAAGATGGCAAATATGTCTTCTATACCAATAAGTGGAAGGCCGCGGCAGAGGATACCCTTAATACCTACAGCCACTTTGAGCCTTCCATCAGCAACGAGCGCTATTATTACACCCAAAATACCCCCGTATTGAAAGCCGACGGCACCCCCTATACCGGCGCAAAGCCCCAAGGCAGCGGCTATTACCATCAGCTGCAGGTATATGAAAAGCTGACCAACGGCACGCTCAGAATCCATGCAGATGACCACCATCTGGAGCCCATCTCGGCAGAGGCCATGAATTCGGTCGTCGCCAATGAAAACCTCTCGGGCGGCTGGGTCATCCCCAAGGATGTCATCCATCGCTATTATGATTACGAACGCACCGAGAAGATCATCGGCGCAGGGGATGAAAATACCCAAACCATGCCCTACAGCGATCATCCGTTTGTAGAAAAAGACGGCGATATTTATTACACCTATTCTACTCTGGGCAACAATGGTAAGCTGACCCTTGCTCCCGCCACCGGCATCAAGCTGACCAAGACCCTCGCCGAAGGGTATGAGACGACCGAGAGCTTCACCTTCACGATCGATGTCAATCACAGCGGTGCTCAGGTGGTTCGCTTGGATGCAAACGGCCAAGAGGAAAGCCGCTCTGCCCTGCCTGCCACCGGCGAGATCAGCCTCAAAGGCGGCGAGACGGTTTATATCATCGGCCTTACCGCCGGCGACTATACCGTAAGCGAGCAAAGCGGCAGCGGCTATCGGGTCGCAAAGGTATTGGTGGGCAATGCCCCGATCACCGGAAGCGTTGCTTCTCTGACCTTGCAGAATCAAACCATCACTCCCGTTGAATTCACCAACGCTCCTTTGGGAAGCGGCGATCTGGTGATCAGCAAGGATGTCAATTATCCCGAAGGCTTTACGCCCAACGCCCAGCATAATGGAAAAGAATTTACCATTGATGTTGCCTTCAGCGGAGATCTTGGCGGCATGAATCCTCCCGCCGGCGCCGTTGCCAACGGCAACACCTATACCCTGACCTTAAAAGACGGCGATTCTGCCACCTTCAGCAATATCCCCGAAGGGGTAACCTATGAGGTAAGCGAGAGATCCCTGCCCGCAGGCTATCGGAATATCGCGATCCGCTATTCCGATACGGCAAAGGTCATCGGCGCTTCTGAGATCGATCAGGCCCATGTGGTCAATAACTATGAGCCTGCTCCCGCCCCCCTTAATTTGAAGGTGCAAGGCACCAAAACCGTTGCGGGCGCATGGCCTGCAGGAGCAGAATTCTCCATTCGCCTTTATGAAATCTCCGATTTTTCGGATTCTGATCCCGTAGCATTGGGCAATGCTGCTGTTGTAACCGAGAGCAGCCCCCATTATGAATTCGATTTCTCTGATCCCGCCATCAACCGCGCTTCCTTTGAGAAGGCCGGCACCTATTATTTCATCGTGGCAGAAGAGATTCCCGCCGATGCAGATCGGATTCCCGATATGGCTTATGACCGCTCTTACGGTTTATTTGCCGTAACGATTGCAGATGCAAATGCCGACGGCGCTTTGGAAATCGCCGATATCCGCACCCTGCAAGGAGCAACCTTTGATGGCAGCCTTACCATTACTAAGAATTTCACCAATATGGTAACCAAAGATATCGTCTATATCCATTTGAGCAAGGCTGTTGCGGATGCCGCCGGCAATCCCCATACCGACCATCTTGCCGATATCACCTTCGGTCTCTTTGAATCCCAAAACGCTACCGCCCCTGCCTACTATGTCATGACCGATAAAGACGGCAAAGCTACTTTGGCTATCCCTGTAACCAAGGATTCTCTCGGCACATCCGGCAAGACCTATCATCTTCGCGAAATTGCACCCCCCACTGCAGATCGGGTTGTAGGAATGCATTATAACGAGGATTGGATCGGCCAATTCCAAATCCAATGGGATGATGCCCAAAACAAGGCGCTTACCGCCTATACCCCCGCCAACGGCGTATCCTCTCCCTATGCAGGGGAAGAGATTTCCCATACCAACACCTATGAGCCCAACGTGGCAGCCACTCTGCTCCTTTCCGGCACCAAGACCCTCAACGGGCAGCAGGATTTGGGCGGCAGAAGCTTCAACTTCTATCTTTATAAAACCACTCCCGCTTTTGTTATTCAAGATGAGCTGCAAAAGGTTTCCAACCGTGGCAACGCCATTTCCTTTAATGAAATCACCTTTGCTGCACCGGGGCTCTATTACTTCTCGGTAAAAGAGGAGCATCTTGAAAAAGAGGGCATCACCTCCGATGAGAATCACTATCATATCACCGTCTTGGTAGAGAAATTCATTGATGTGGACGGCACCACCCGCCTGCGGATCGCCGATGGCTATCCCCATATCACCGCCTACGGTGCGGCAGGGACGATCGCTCCCAATGCTCTGAATTTCAATAATCTCTATACCATCAGCGGAAGCGCTGCTGCCACCATCCAAGGGACCAAAACCCTCAATGGGCGGCCCCTTCTCAACGGCGAATTCAAGTTCCGCCTCACCGAGGTAGCCGATGAGACCGGTGCTCCCCTGCAGAATCCCTTCATTCTGGAAGCAGAAAGCGGCATCACAAACGGAGACACCGCTCCGATCCGCTTCGCCCCCCTCACCTATACCGAGGAAGGCACGCATTATTATAAGATCGAAGAGATCAAGGGTGCAGAAAATCGGGGCATCACCTATGCGGCCAACCATTATATTGTAAAGGTTGTCGTAAAGGATAACGGCATCGGCGGTCTTGCAACGGAGCAATCGATTGTAAAGAGCAGCGATGGCTCCACCGCCATTCATTTCACCAATTCCTATAAGCCCGCCAAAAAGGCCGCCAACCTTTTCAGCACCAAGGAACTGCATGGCCGCGTGCTTCGGGATGGAGAATTCCAATTCACCATCTTGGAAACCGCCAATGATTTTGCCACCCCCATAAGCGGCGGCATCAGCGCAAAGGTTGCCAATGATCTTCATGGCAATATCGCCTTCCCCGAAGTTGAATTCACCGGCGCAGGCGAGCGCTATTTCCTCATCGAGGAGGAGGCGGGCGCTGCAGGAGGCGTGGTCTATGATCCTGCCAAATTCCATGTAACCGTTACCGCCACCGATAATCTTTTGGGCGCTTTGGATCTTACCACCAAGATCTTTAAGGAGACGATTGAATTGGATGAAAACGAGCAACCTCAAATCGTTCGCACGGAAGCAAGCTCCATCCTCTTCTCCAATCATTATCATACCGATACGCTCCCGCTGGAGATCGGCGGCACCAAAAAGCTCACGGGCCGCACCTTGGGAGAAAAAGAATTCAAATTCTTCCTCTATGCGGTTGATGAGAGCTTTTCCATCCCCGATGGGGCTACTCCTCTGGAGGCCTTCAATGCCGCAGACGGCAGCTTCCGTTTCACCCCCATCACCATCGCGACAGCCGGCACCTATCGGTTTATGGTAACAGAAGATCCTGCTACCACCGCCGATCGGGTTACCAACGATCAGAGCGTATATCTCCTGACGGTAGAGGTCCAGGACGATCTCAACGGCAAGCTTTATGAAGAAAATCGCCTGATCCAAAAGGTAGGCGAGGCGCATCCTGCCGCAGAGATTCTCTTTACCAATATCTATACCCCCAAGCCCGAAGATATCAAGGTCCATTTCCAAGTGGAAAAGAAGATCACCCAGAAGGGCAGCGAGACCATCGGCCCCGAAGGCTTTGAATTCCTGCTGGAAAACATCGAGACCCATGAGAAATTCACCTTGAAATCCGATGGATTGGGCAAGGCCGTCTTTACTCTCGGCTACGGAGAAGAGGATCTGGGCAAGACCTATTCCTATAAGCTTTCCGAGATCAATACGGGGAAAGAGCATGTAACCTATAGCACGGCAGAATATCTCATTACCGTGGCGATCTCTATGGGAGAAAATAATCAGCTGATCGCCACCCTCACCAATAACGGCGGTGCAGCAGAGCAGATTATCGCCACCTTTGAGAATATCTACGACTATACTCCCGCTCCAAATCCCGAAGAGCCCGAGCCCGAAGAGCCTCAGCCCGAAGAGCCTCAGCCCGAGGAGCCTCAACCCGAGGAGCCTCAACCTGAAGAACCCGAGGTGGAAGTGCCTTCGATTGAAGAACCTTCAATTGAAGAGCCTAAGCCCGAAGAGCCTCAGCCCGAAGAACCTCAGAATGAGGCAACCCATCAGCCCCAAACCGGCGATACTTCAAACCTTGCTCTTTGGTTTGCACTCTTGTTTGTAAGCGGCGGCATTATGACATTTCTCCAAATCAAAAAAGCACGCCGCTAAATAAAAAAGGCTGTGAAGACCTTTCGGTTTTCACAGCCTTTTTCCAGACTGTCAAAAAAGAGCACAGACCGCAGAAAAGAAGAGAATAAAGGAATTCTGCTGATTCTATAAATCCCAAGGAAAAAGAAATCCTACTCTTTTTTGAGCGTCTTATTTTCAGCTCTTGAAAATAGGATATGGGTATGATATACTGCCAATAGAAACCAAAAAGGAGAAAACTGCTCATGAAACTGCCGAAAATGACCTTTACCGCTGCCGGCGATATGCTGATTCAGCGGGTAATTTCCACCGACTATGAAGGATTTCTTCCCTTGCGGGATTATATCAAGAAGGGCGATGCCCGTTTTATGAACTTTGAATCGATCATCTATAAAGAGGATCTTTGGGGCAATCAATTCAATGGGGGCTCCCACCATCAATCCGATCCCCGCACCCTAAAGATCTGCGCAGACTATGGATTTAATATGACCACCTTTAATAATAACCATACCTTCGATTGGGGCTATGGCGGGATGATCCATACCTTGGAGGAATTGAAGAAGACCGATTTTGTCCATGCAGGAGTAGGCATGAATCTGGATGAGGCGGCCGCTCCCGCTTATCTGGAGACTCCGAAGGGCAGAGTCGCGCTGATCTCTATTAATACTGATTTTGTCAACCTTGCTGCCATGGCCGGCAAGCAGGGCCGCCGCACCCCCGGCCGCCCCGGAGTCAACCCTTTGCGGACTCCCCGCCATTTTGAGGTAACCCCCGAGCAGCTGGAGGTTTTGAGAGAAATTGCCGATATCAGCGGCGTCAACGATAGCATTAAGATCGCCCGCGGAGAAGGGTATTCTGCGGCAAGGGCAGAGGATGAATCGGTAGAGCTGGGCTATATGACCACCTTCCATAAGGGCGAGCAGACCAAATATCATATCACCCTCCATCAAGGAGATATGGATCGTCTGGCCCAATCCATTCAGCAAGCCTCCACGCAGGCTGATTATATCCTTGTCAGCGTCCATTGCCATGCGGCAGAGGGCGATAGCAAGGAAAATGCCCCCGCCTTCCTGCAGGAATTTGCTCATCGGGCCATTGATTTGGGCGCCCATGCCGTGATCGGCCATGGCCCCCATCTTTTACGCCCCTTAGAGCTTTATAAAAACCGCCCCATCTTCTATTCCTTGGGCGATTTCATGCTCCATAACGAAAGCGTAACGGTCCAGCCGGAGGATATGTATGAAAAATACGGCCTCACCTCCGATTCTCCCCTCAATGAGGTTTATCGCCGCCGCTCCCGCAATTATACCTGCGGCCTTTTGACCGACCATCGGATGCTGGAGGCGATTGTCCCCTACTTTGAAATGGAGGATGGAACGCTTACCCATCTGGAGCTGCTCCCCATCGAACTGGGCTTTGGCCAAACCCGCTATTGGATGGGCACCCCCACCATCCGCACCGATAAGGGCATCATCGAGCGGTATGCCGAAATGAGCAAGCCCTTCGGCACCGAAATTACCATTAATGAAGATGGAATCGGCGTTGTAACTCTGAAATAAAAAATAAAGCCTGATGAATTTTCATCAGGCTTTTTATTTATTTTAATTCAATAAAGGCAAAGCCATAAGGGGGAATATCTTCCAAGAAGATTTTATCCCCTTTCAGCTTTCCTTGGCAGTTAACAAAGCGAGCGGAGGAATATTCTTTAGCAAGCTCCACCACCGGCTCCATGGCAGGATCGGCAAAGAAATTCCAAAGACCGATGGCAAGCACCCCATCCTTCTCTTTGGTTTGCAGATAAAGATCGGGATGGCCGCAGGTAAAGGCGGGAAGGCTTTTGCCCGAAAGCCATTGGATCTCCTGCGCATATTGCCGCCCTCTTGCATAATGGCGCAAAAGAGCATCGCTGCGCTTGCGGCGGTCGCATTTTTCATGGCGGGTATCCATATTCAGCACCAAAAAGCGTTGACCTTTTTTATTTTTATAGCGATAAGAGAAAGGAATCATTTGATCGCCTACTTTGATTTTGCTCAATATCTCGGCGCCTTTTGCAAGGGAGAGTTCAAAAACAGGGGCGCCATAGGCATGGACGGCAAGTTCATCGGCGGTAAAAATTTCTTCTTCCGCAAATTGGCAATTCCCGATGGAATCAATGCCAACGTCTACTCCCCGCTGCTGCAAAATCTCTGCTCCCCGAATATCCAAAATCATGCCGTTTTTCAAAGTATCAAGGGGCAGATTACGGCAATTTTCATCAAAGGCGATGCCGCAGATTCCATTCCCCTCATAAGTTGTTGGAACTGCGCAAGCTGCCAAGGAGCGCGCCGCTTTTGAAAAGAAAAGATCCTCAGGCTTTAGGGGCTCTTTTGCTCTTGCGGTAAGATCTGCTTCCTCTGCTTTTTTCATGGCCTCATAGACCCGAACACCGCAGGCTTTTTTATTTTCAAAGATCCCATCAATTTCTTGATAAAGCGCTCTATTTCTTTGATGAAGCTTTCGATAGCCTATCTCATAATCGGCAGGAGAGACATAGTCCATCCCGTATTTCAAAATACCATCAGTGCATCCGGATGCGCGGATGGCAGTATCAAAACCTTCCAGATAGTTTGCAGGGCACTGGATACGGGGGCGAGGATAAACATCCCCTTCCGCTACGATCTCAACCTCTCCTTGGCGGCTCCAAACGCTCTCCATGCGAGAAAGCTCCACCACATCAGCCAAAGAATTTCCCCAACTTTGATGAACACTCCAATAGGGAGCGCCGTTCAATCGCATAAGCGGCTTATTTTTGCCTGCGAGAATTTTAGCTATCTCAAAACCATCGGTGCCATCGGTATCCCAAGTGCTCATGCAGGTGCATTGGCTGAGGCGAATTGCGGGATTGATCTCATCCGCCGCCTCCCTCATTCTTTTGCCAAAATGGCGCAAGGCATCTCCATTGACTTTCAGCCAAGCGGAGCGATATTTATTCTTCCCGCCCTGAAGGATTTTCTCGGCAAGGGCTTCTCGATCCAAATTTTCGCCCACCAATGCATTGATTTTTTTGATATGGTTATCGCAAAGGCAGGCGGTGATATCTGCCAGATATCCATAGCGAAAATCATCATCAAATTGGATGATATCCACTCCGCACTGAGCAAGGTCTTTCACATACTCGGCGGCAAAATCGCAAAATGCCTCATCGGTTGGGCAGGCAAATTGCTTGATCTCTTTTCCGGAAAGGGAGCGCATATTGGCAAAGGGGTGGTCTTCCAAAAACCAAAAGGTCCAATTCCATACCCCAACCTCGAACCCTTCCGCCTTAAAGCGCGTGCAATACTCCCTTAAAAGGCGGAGGCCTTCCTCACGGCGCTCCGGCTTTTGCTCATATTGCCCCCAAGCAAGAAAAACTCGATCGCAATCAAACGCCCGCAATTCTTCGACCAATTGATTAAAATCGCTGCGATGCAAAGTATGCAACATAACGGGAACAGAAATTTTATACATCTTTTATCCTCCTATATGCTCAATAAGACAATGGACCCCATTCCAAAAAAGAAGCCCAGCATCTGCCGTTTGGTCAGATTTTCTTTGAAAATGAAGCGAGAGACGAAGAATACGACCAATAACCCTCCTGCAGAGATCAGCGGAAACATCACCGAAACCGCCATTCTGCCTGAAAGGATCATTACCAAAAGATTCACCACACCATTGGCAAGACCTGCCAATGCGGCAGGAAGGGTACCTGCCTTAAAATTTTCTTTCCATTCGCCCTTCTCGCTAATAAGAGCGATTCCCAAAAGAATGGGAAGGGCGATGCCGAGGGCGAGAACCATCAGTTCGTTTTTATAAGCCCCCTCAAAGGCAACCTGCTGCATCTTCTGAAAGATGGAGCATCCACCATTGCCCAAAAAGGCAAAAAACGTTAAGATCACCCAGCGAAAGGAAAATTCTACCTTCTCATCCTTTTTGCTGACCAACCATAGCGAAAGTACCAGCAAAAGAAGCCCTGCTATAAATCCTTTCCCCATAGGATCTTTCAAAAAGATCAAGCCATAAAGGGTGGGCAGCATCAAAGAATAAGAGATCATCAGGCTGGTAAGGGATAAGGGGCCGCAGCCCACCGCCCATACAGCGCAAAACCCTGCCACCCCATAAGAGAGGCCAAAGGCCAAAGCATACGGCAAAAGCCCAAGAGGAAACCTTCCAATGCCTCCTGCCGCAAAGAAAAGCAATGCAAAAAAGGTGCTGATGGCGGCATAGAAAAAAGCGCCATGGCTCCCCCGTTTGTTGGCAAAAACTTTTCTTAAAAGATCTTGGGCAGCGCAGCCTAAAATAATGGAACTCAAAATAAGTGCGTTCATCAATCTTTCCTTCTCTTTTTTTGTTACGCTTTATTTATACCACGCTTTTTCGGTTTTTGCCATTCAATATCCTCCCATTTTCTTGCATTTTTGAACCAAATGTGCTATGATAATGCAAAAAGGAGGGGCTTATGGAATTTACCTATGATCTTCATCTATTACAGCAGCTGATTGGGGATATTCATCGGCTGACCGGCATTTCCATCTCCTTGCTGGATGCCAAGGGGCACCTTTTGGTGGGCTTCCGCCAAGAGGGAAACTATTGCGCTTGTATTCAAAAAAACGGATCTGCCGAGAAATGCATAAAAAGCGATGCGGCTCTCTTGGAAAAATGCAGTAAAACCAAAAAATTAGAGCATCATTTATGCCATCAAGGTTTATATGATTCCGCGATGCCCATCATGAAAGGAGATTCCGTGGCGGGCTTTATCTTGATGGGTCAGGTGCGGTCAGAGCGATCCCCCCAAAGAAACGATCCTCTTTATGAGGCCCTTCCTCAGCTGGGCGAAGAGCAAATCAAATCTCTTTATAACCTTCTTCCCCATATCCTTTTCCATAGCGCCATCCATGAAAAAATCAGTTCCTTGGCAGAAGAACTTGCCGCCTTTATTCATGAGCATCTTAGCGAAAGACTTCGGGTTGAGGATCTCTCCAATCGCTTTCATCTATCCAAAAACACACTCCATCGCGCCTTCTCTGCTCATTTCGGGCAAGGGATCAATGAATATATTCTTGCCAAACGAATAGAGCTTGCTAAAAATCTGCTCCGAAAATCTGCCCTCTCCATTGGCGAAATTGCCGAACAATGTGGCATGGAGTCGGCTTATTTTTCCCGTCTTTTCAAGAAAAAAGCAGGGTGTTCTCCCATGGATTTTCGAAAAAGAAGATAATTGACATTCCTTTCATTATTTCTTAAAATATACTTAATACCAAGGGAGGAATTTTTATGAAAGATCACCGCATTATCATCTGCTCCGATCTGCATCTTTGCCATCGAGATTGGTATGGCCCCACCGGCGAAGAGCGGCTGGAGGAATGGCTTTTTGCCATGGAAAAAACTTATGTAAATCGCCCTTATAGCCATGTTTTCATGTTGGGAGATTATTCTCTGGATTTCTGGGCTTGGGATATCAAGGGCTGCTATCTCAACGAGGGCAAAAGCTATACCGCCCGCTTTATCAAAGAATTTGCATCCCGCCTGCCCGCCCCCTATCTGATGCTGGCGGGCAACCATGAGCAGTATGGAGAAGAAAAATGGAAAGAGCTCACCGGAAACTCCCGCAAATGGGCAAAAAAAGTGGGCGGATGGCTCTTTATCGGCTGCGATAATTTTGCAGGAAACTTAGACCCCACGGAGCATAGCGACGGTACCTATACCCCCACCGACCTTCCCTTTATCACGGAACAGATGGAGCTTTATCCCGATGCTCCCGTTATCCTGCTCTCCCACTGGTTTGAACTGACCAAGGAGCCCCAAGAATTCTTCGATTTCCTCCAAAAGGAAAAGCGGATCACCCTTTTATTCTGCGGCCATGATCATCTTAATAAAATCACCGATCTTTCGGAATACGGTGCAGAGGTCTCCATCTACCATGATGGAAATTATTCCTATACCGGCAAACCCCAAGAGCAGCTTTGGGGCTTTTGCGAGTTGATCCTTTCCGAGGAAGGGGTAGCGGTGCAATATATCGAGCCTGCCACCACGCTCCCTCATGATCCCGCCCTTCATCATGAAGAGCGGATCAGCAACATCCGCTTTTTCAAGCGAAGATTTTAATAGAGCGCCATTAAAAAAAGAAACCCATCGACTTTTCGATGGGTTTCTTCCTTTTTCATTGATAATCCGCAAACAAAAAACAGAAAACAAGGCTTATGATATACTGAAACAAGTCCTTTTTGCCCTTTGCGGTTCGGGCAATTTTAACAGCCCTTACTTCTTCGGGAAGCTATCTTTCAAGCCGACTACTCGGTTGAAGGTGTTTTCATATTTGGTATCCTTCACATAGTAGCCATCCCGCACAAACTGGAATTTCTCCCCGGCTTTCGCCTCCGCAAGATTGGCCTCCAAAAGCGCCCCTTCCACAACCGTCAAGGATTCGGGGTTGAGGAAATCGGTATAGGTCTTGCCCTCGGGCAGAGCGGCAGGATCCTCCAGCGTGGTCAGCTGCTCATAAAGCCGCAGGGTGGCAGGGATTACATTCTCGGCAGAGAGCCAATGGATGGTGCCCTTCACCTTATGACCATCGGCCGGCATGCCGTTGCGGGTCTCCAGATCGGCGGTGCAATGAAGCTCCTTGATAGAGCCATCTTCATTTTTAATGATCTCATTGCAGGTAACCAGATAGGCGCCCATCAGCCGCACCTCGCCATCGGGCTTCATGCGGAAGAATTTCGAGGGGGGCACTTCCGCAAAATCGCTCTCGTCGATATAAAGCTCTTTAGTAAAGGGAACGGGGCGGGTGCCCAGCTCCGGCTTTTGGGGATGATTGGGCAGATCAAAGAATTCCTTCTGATCTTCAGGATAGTTGGTCAGCACCACCTTGATGGGCTTCTGAATGGCGATCCGCCGATAGGCCGTATCGTTCAGCTCATCGCGGATGCAGGCCTCCAGCTGGCGGATATCGATGAGATTCTCGCTCTTGGCAACCCCCGCCCCTTCTACAAAGCGCAGGATTGCCTCGCCGGAATAGCCTCTTCTTCTCAGGCCGCAGAGGGTGGGCATCCGAGGATCATCCCAGCCATCTACCACCCCATCCTCGACCAAGCCGCGAAGAAAACGCTTGGAAAGGACGGTATAAGTGAGATTCATTCTTGCAAATTCAATCTGGCGGGGGAAGCCCTTATAGGCAAGCTCCCCTTCTTCAAATACATTCTCAATCACCCAGTTATAAAGGGGGCGATGGATCTCATAGTTGATATCGCAAAGGGAGTGGGTAACCCCTTCCAGCGCATCCTGAATGGGATGGGCAAAATCATAAAGGGGATAGATGCACCATTTGGACCCTTGGCGATGATGCTCCACATGGCGAATCCGATAAATGGCAGGATCGCGGAGCCAGAAATTGCCGGAGGCAAGATCAATCTTTGCTCGCAAGGTATATTTCCCATCGGGGAATTCGCCCGCTTTCATCCGCTCAAAAAGATCAAGGCTCTCCTCGATGGGCCGATCTCTCCAAGGGGAGACGGCAGGATGATTGACATCCCCGCAATATTTGGGATCCCGCATCTCCTCGGGGCTCAGCTCGCAGACATAGGCTAGGCCCTTCTTGATGAGCCGCACCGCAAATTCATAGTCCTTCTCAAAATAATCGGACCCATAGAAGAAGCGATCCCCCCAATCGAAGCCCAGCCAATGGATATCCTCTTGAATGGCATCTACAAACTCCGTCTCTTCCTTGGCGGGGTTGGTATCGTCCATTCTGAGATTGCAGATCCCGCCGAAGCGCCGCGCCATGCCGAAATCGATGGCCATGGCCTTGCAATGGCCGATATGGAGATAGCCATTGGGCTCGGGGGGAAAGCGGGTATGAATCTTCATCTCGGGATTTGCTGCCAGATCCTCTTTAATGAAGGTGGTTATAAAATTAGAAATCTCTTGTCTTTTCTCTTCCATTTTTAATGCCTTTCCTATAATCTCCATTTATTATATCGCAGAAAATCAAAAAAATCAATCCTAATAAAATGCGGGAGAAAAATAAATTTTCTCCCGCATTTTCAGACTGTCAAAAAAGGCACCGACCGCAGAAAAAGAAAAAACAAAAAAGATTTCCCGCTTCTTTAAGATAGCAAAGGAGAAGGAGGTTGCTACTTTTTCCCCTCTGTTCCTTCAAAAGGAAGAAATCCGCATAGTAATGCGGATTTCGATTGAATTTTTCTGCTTTCCGCCGATCCGCCCTCTACCGTACCTATGTACGCCGACGAGAACGGATCGACGAAATCTGCACTCTTTTTTGAGAGTCTCCCAGCGTGTCAAAAACTCCTGCGGAGGTTTTTGACACGCTAAAAATGCGGGAGAAAAATAAATTTTCTCCCGCATTTTTATTTCAACGCCCAATAAAGCCTTCTTGCCGATTGATAGCGCTCCCTTGCCCGCACTCTGGTGCAGCGGCGAATGATCCGCCCAAGACGCCCGCCCGCCAGCTCCTCGGTGGGATATTGGCCGGTGAGTAAAATGTTCAGCAGCACACCCACCGCATAGATATCGACCCGCTCATCGCTTTGGGAAAGCCCTAACTGCTCCGGCGGGGCAAATCCAACTGTGCCCATAATGACGGTGTCGCGGGATTTTTGGCTTTTTCTTCGGGCGGCGTTGAAATCGATCAGCACCACCCTGCCATCCTTCCCGATCATCACATTCTCCGGCTTGATATCCCGATGGATAAAGCCCTCTCCATGAAGAACCATCAGCCCTCGGCAGATCCCTTCCGCCACCTTTTTGGCGCCCCGCTTACGGTAGCGGCCGCTCTCGGCCACCTGAGCCGCATTGAGACCTTCAATATATTCCTCCAAAACCAGCATGCCGTCTTGGCAGTAAAATATCTCATAGACTGCCGGAAGATTAGGATGACGAAGCGCGCAAAGGGTCTCATAGACAGGGTTTGGCTCCGAAAGCTGATGCAAAATATAATCCCGCTCGGTCTTCTGATGGCGGATTCGCAGGGTCTTGCAGCCATTTTTATCGGAAAGGATGGAAACCCTCGAAAAATGCTCCCAAAGGGTATTGAGCTTGCTTTCCATCTGCTCCATCATCCGTTCCACTCCTCATATAAAACATTATATTGTTGCTCTACACGCGGCCAATAGAGAGTCCCATCCCCCGGATAGTTGCAAAGACGCGAACAATGGAAGGTGATGGGTCCGGTTCTGCGCACCAGAGGCGGAAAAACATTATATTCCATAGCAAGAGTATCGCCGGTCTTATAAAGATCTGTCAGATTATAACATTCCGAAAAGGCGTTGCCACCAACCTGCTTTAAGTTCTCCGGCAGATAGATCTGCTTGACCGTTTCGGCGATGCCCTCCCCCTTAAAGGCATCCCTTGCAATCGAGGATACTCGCTTTCCCTCAATGGTATCAGGAATCCGATAAATGCCATCGGAAGCGGGAGTCTTCACTCCCGTAATCTCTACACTGTTTCTAAGAAAATCCAGATATACAGGAGCAACAATATCTCCAATTTCTATCCATGTATATTCCGGTGCCTGATAGGGTGCCGGCTCGGGCTCCGGTTCAGGCTCCGGTTCAGGCTCGGGTTCGGGTTCAGGCTCGGGTTCGGGTTCCGGCTCCGGTTCCGGCTCCGGTTCAGGTTCGGGCTCGGGATCGGGATCGGGATCGGGCTTAGAGGTACTGCCGCCGGAAGAGGTCGGCTTTTTCTCTTCTTCTTTATCCCCATCACTCTTCTCCGCTTCGCCCTGTTCTTCCTTTTCCGGCGCAGGTTCTTCCTTTTCCGGCGCAGAATCTTCCTTTTCCACAACCTGATCCACCTTCGCCTCTTCCTCCTGCTTCATTGCCTCCTCCGAGGGTGGTGCAACTATCTGCTCCCGATGGGGCAGCAGCATCAAAATCGCCGCCAGCTGCAAAAGGATTACCATTGAAAAAACAGTCGGCAGGATCCATCTGCGCCATGGCGCGACCACTCTGCTGCCGAGGATGGTCTTTTCCTCCAGCTCCTCCATGCAGTAGAGGCAGATCTTGGCATTTTCTTCAATTTTTGCTCCGCAATAAGGACATTCTCTCATCCTAAGGTCTCCTGCTCATATTCAAAGAGTAGATCGTTGATCTCCACCACCGAAAGGCCTTTGCAAAGGCCGTAAAGGATTATGCTGTCGAAAGGCAGCTTTACATATAAAGGAGCAAACCCCGCGCACCTCAAAAGCTTCTGGGTCTCCTCAATATTCAGTTCCATCCCTACCGCAAGGCTCAAAAGCTTTTTGCGCTCGGGAACTCGAAGGCCCGAGAAGATCTGATAGGCATAGACCTCCGAGAGCTCCGACGCCTTGATGACCTTTGTCTTCTTCAGCCCTTTTTTCTCCATCAGCTGCGCCAAAAGATCAGAAAGACTCTCTTGCATCATATAATCGTTGTTCTCATGATAAAATGTCTTAAAATCCGAGCAAAGGCCCAGCTCTTCCACAATCTTAGATGTATCCTTACTCATCTTTTTCCTCACTATTTTTACATACTTTGCTATCAGCATACCATAATCGACAATTTTTTTCAACTATGCTCTCAGCATAAGACTTTCCAAAATACCTTTGATAAAATAAGACTAATCATATGAAAGTAGTTTCTTTCATACAAAAAATCAACCGCCGACCGACTCGGCAGAAAGAGGTATAAAATGGGATTTATGGAAAAATTGGGTGCTACTCTTGCCACCAAGTACGGTAATGTTACCGAAGGAAAGCATAAGGGTAATCAGGTTGCTCTGGGCAACGATCCGAGCAACAAGGTAACGACTGTTGATAAGTTTACTCAAATTATTTTTCTGGATGGCAAGGAAACCACCGGTCGTTACAACATCGGCAGTGAAGCAACGATGCTGCATTATGTAGATTCTACCGACGATATAGTAACCGTTTCTCTTGATTTTGCAGACGGCGAATCCTGCACCATCGAATTAACCACCCCGAAGGACGATAAATTCATAGTGGCACTGCTCAAAAAGCAAATCGGCTTAAAATCCAACACTCAGATCAACAGCGATGGTACAACCGAGCAAAACAATGATAATAAATACCATCACATCCGCACCTTTATCTTTACCTTTGTAGATCACATTGACAAGGAAAGTGAGCAAAAATTTATTGCTTTTCTCAAAGCCCACAATATGTGGGACGCTAAAAAATAAGAAAGGTCGATAAACCATGGATTTAATCAAAAAAGATTCCCAATGGTTTTTCTCGCCCGAGGGTGTAGAAAGCTATCAAAAGCTCACAACTTTGGAAGAACGTTCTATCTTTATCTATTCCTACTTAAGGACCATCGCCGTAGAGGCGTTGGAAAAGGATAATCTTCTTTTTAAGATCGCATTTCTTTTGGCCGATGGAGTACATGCATCCGATCTTCCTTATGCAAAATATCCGGACCTTATCGATCCCAAAAAGAACCCTTATGTGGCATATCTTAAAAATGCAAAACGCCCCCACTCTAATGAAAAAACCTTCTGCATTTTGATGTCTATCCTGCATGAGATCGCCAATCCCATGAACACCACCGAATGGATCTACGACATCAAGCTTTTCACTGAAAATGCCTATTTGAATAAGCTGGATGAGCTGAAGCATCAATTTATCGAACACGACGAATCCTATGTGGTGGACCCCGAAGTCTTCAGCATTGACCCATCGCTTTCCTTTATCCAGAAAGAATTGGTATGGCTCTTTGATTATGCCCGCGTAGGAGGTGAAAAGCAGTGAGTAACGATAACAAGCAGATCGTCGAACAGCTTTATGAACTCCAAACGCTTATCTATGAAGCACAGGAGATCAAAAATTATATTGAGGTCGGTTCAGTAAAAGAGGCATTAACAAAAATCGAACTTGCAAAGGTCGGTCGCGGTGAGTTTCCGGCTGCCCCATCTGTATTTAATAATCTTCCTGTTTTCCCCACAGAGAAAGGCAACTTTGCAGGCCTTGAAAGATCTGCGAAGTCCAGAAAGAAACTCTTTTTTGGTGTTCTTGCGGTAACGGTTCTTCTGCTGATGATCTATTTCATCACCCATAATACGAATCTTAATACCTTCGCTACCATCGGCGTCTTTGCCTCTGTCATCACCGGTTTAATGTACCGCTCAGAGAATAAAAAGTATGCCGAGCGAAAGAAGGAATATGATGCTTCCCTCTCTACCTTCAATAAAACCATGGCTGCCTATAAAGACAGTCTTGCAAATTATGAGAGTGAAAAAGCCAAGGCACTTGATGACATGATCTTGTTTTCAGCGATGCACAGTGTGGCCTATAAGGATTCTACTGAAGCATTAGATTGTTGGGTTGCTAATAAAAAAGAGGCGGCCGAGCGTTACGACGCCACATTAGAAAAAACACAGACTTATGATTTTATGCCTGTGCAATATTATCACTTAATCTCTCCCATTATCGACCTGCTGACTACCGGCAGGGCCGATAGCTATAAAGAAGCGCTGAATATGGCAATCCGAGAGGAGCAAGAGGAGAAAGAGCGCGCAGCCAGAATCGCAGCTGAAGAACGCAGAACGCAAATCCTCGCTCAGCAGGCCGCCGAAGAGCGCCGTCATAACGAGCAGATGGAACGCCAACAGGCCGCCCACGATCGTGCCATGGAAAATCAAGCAAGAGAGCAGTCAAAAGCTGCCGAGAAGCTGGCACAAAAGGCCGCTTGGGATGCTAAAATTCAGGCTGATAAAGAGCGCAGAGATCGCCAAAACGCCGAGGCACGAACTCGCTCCGCAGGAGTTGCCCGTTGCGCCAGTTGCGCCAATTCCAAGCACTGTCCTTCTCATATAAAAAACAATGGAAGCGGCCTAACATGCGGTGGTTATGTTCCCTATGGCGGTCGCTGATCCGAAGGCTAAATAATATTCAAACAAACCCCCACTGTTTCCGACAGGAAACAGTGGGGGTTCTCTTATTCATCCTTCAACACCGCCGTTAATTCCGCAACATTGCAGACGGTGAAGGGGAAATCTTTTCCCTCTTTGGAAGGATCGCAGAGGAAAACGCTGTTTTTAGAGGCTGAGAGCATGGCCTTGCGCAGGGCGATCTCTTCCTCCGAGCTATCGGTGATATCGCCGTTTTGAGAGAGCCCTTGAGCGGAGAAAAAGAAATAATCCGCCTTAATTTTGCTTACAAACTCTTCCGCAAAATGCCCTGCAAAGCACTCTCTGCGGGGCAGCAGCGTTCCGCCGGTGCAGACCACCCGAATGGGGCTGTCTTTGAGCTCTCGGCAGACCCGAAGGGAGCTGGTGATCACGGTCAGCCCCTCCCGATCCCCAATATGCTTGCAGATGCGGCGGGCGGTGGTGGAGCTATCTAAGAGGATGGTGCTATGATCCTCGATCATCGCCGCCGCCCGCGCGCCGAGGCGTTCTTTTGCGGCATGGTTTTCCCCGTCCCGCAGGTCGATGGGGACCGGCTGCTTTTGATATTCAGCCCGTACCACTCCGCCATAAACCGCCTTCAAATAGCCCTGCCGCTCCAGCTCCTTGACGCAACGGCGCACCGTGGCTTCGCTGGTAAAAATGGCTTTGGCAAGCTCCGCAATGGAGGCAAACTGCCGCTCCTCTAAATAATTTAAGATGATTTCTTCTCTTTTCATCCCGCGCTCTCCTATCAATTTGAAAAAGTTCTTTCATTTTTTCAACTTTGCCGCCAACTCTTGACAGTTTTTGGGGTTTCTTATAGACTAATTATAGGATTTATGCAAAAAATTGCAAGAACTTTTTCAAAAAGGAGAATAAACTTATGGCAATCGTAACCATTATCGGCTCCGGCATGATGGGCTCTGCTCTTGCTTTCCCCGCAAGAGAGAATGGGCATGAGGTGCGCTTGGTAGGCACCCACTTGGATCGGGAGATCATCGAGGCTTGCAAGGCCACCGATCAGCATCCCAAATTTACCCGTCCCTTCCCCGCAGGGCTGAAGTATTATCAGATCGAAGAGATGGAAGAGGCCATCCAAGGCGCCGATATGATCATCGGCGGTGTATCCAGCTTCGGTGTGGATTGGTTTGGCACTCATGTGCTGCCCAAGGTTCCCGAAGAGATCCCCGTATTGAGCGTTACCAAAGGCTTGGTCAATACGGAGGACGGCAAACTGCTGACCTATCCCGATGTATGGAATGAAATGATGAGAAAGATCGGCAAAAAGCTTTCCATCAACGCCATCGGCGGTCCCTGCACCAGCTATGAGCTGGTCTTCCACGATCAATCGGAGGTTGCCTTCTGCGGCACCGATATGAAGATTCTGGAAAAGATGAAAGCCATCATGGCCACCGATTATTATCATATCAGCCTCTCCACCGATGTAACCGGTATCGAGAGTGCTGTTGCTCTCAAAAACGGCTATGCCCTCGGCATTGCCCTGACCATCGGCCTCAACCAGAAAGAGCATGGCATCGATAGCGAGCTCCATTTCAACTCTCAGGCCGCCATCTTCGGTCAGGCAGTAAAAGAGATGTATAAGCTGCTGGATTATCAGGGCGCAGCCACTTTGGAGAATATGTCCGTCGGCTACGGCGACCTTTATGTTACCGTCTATGGCGGCAGAACCCGCTTGGTCGGCATCCTCTTGGGGCGCGGCCTCAATATCGACGAAGCCAAAGCGGAGCTCAACGGCGTAACCCTCGAATCCCTCGTTGTTGCAGAGCGGGTGGCCAAGGCCATCAAAACCGCCGCAAAGCTGGGTAAGCTGAACCCCGCCGATTTCCCCCTGCTCATGCATGTGGACGAGATCATTACCGAGAAAAAGCCGGTCGATCTGCCTTGGGAAGCATTCACCTTCACTTATAATAAATAATGCATCCTTCAAAAAGACCCTTCTTAGGGTCTTTTTTCTTTTCCTCAATGGATTTTGATATCATGATATCATGATATCAAAATGCCTGCGGTTGCATTTTGGGGGATGATGCAAATAAAAGTTGCTGGATTCTTTTCCCTTTTTGCGATAAAATAAAAAAGAGGTGAATGGAATGAACAATCAAAAGATAGGGCTTTACCTTTCGGCCCTCAGAAAATATTATAAGATCA
Source organism: Eubacteriales bacterium (assembly GCA_045586045.1). GTDB lineage: Bacteria > Bacillota > Clostridia > Oscillospirales > QAKW01 > QAKW01. The sequence continues at coordinate 1,682 of JAZMZQ010000088.1, read as the reverse complement.
CCCAAGAGGAGCTTGCTTCTCGCTTGCAGGTCTCTCGTCAGGCAATTTCCAAATGGGAAACCGGCGCCTCTATTCCCGATATCGCCATGCTGCTGAAGCTTTCAGAGATCTACGATATCACCATCAACGAGATCTTAAAAGCAGATCTCGATTCTTTAAGGAAGCGGAAAAAAATCCATTTTCAAAAAAAGGAAAGGGCGGCTCATCGGGTCTTTGTCGTTGGTTGCGGCCGATGGGGCAGTTTTCTTTCTTGGTATTTGGATCGGATCGGTCATCATGTCTGCCTTTATGGCCGCAAAGGTTCCCTAAACCTTGCCCGCCTGCGAAAAACCCGCCGCAACGACCAGATTCGCCTGCCGGAATCCATTGTCCTGTCCGATGATCTGCAGGGCGCGAAAGAGGCGGACATTTTGATCATCTCGGTAAGCGCCCAGCAGCTGCGAAGCGTGGCAGAGGCGCTTTTGACCCTTGGTATCGAGGGGAAAAGGATTGTCCTTTGCATGAAGGGGCTGGAAATTGAAGGCGGGCGGCGCCTCTCTCAGGTCGTGAGCGATATTCTGCCGGAAAGCAATCGCATTGCCGTCTGGCTGGGGCCGGGGCATGTGCAGGAGTTTTATAAAGGCGTTCCGAACTGCATGGTCATTGATAGTACCGATGAATTTTTGAAAGATGAATTGATTCGCTTATTCTCCAGCGATTTGATCCGCTTTTATTACGGCACCGATCTGATCGGCAATGAAATCGGTGCAGCAGCCAAAAATGTTATCGGCATTGCCGCGGGAATGCTGGAGGGTGCCGGACGCAGCTCCCTAAAGGGTGCACTGATGGCACGCGGTACCCGCGAGATCTCCGAACTGATCGCCGCCATGGGCGGCAAGAGCATGAGCGCCTACGGCCTTTGCCATTTGGGAGATTATGAAGCAACCCTTTTCTCCGCCCATTCTCAAAATTTAGCCTTTGGCAAGAGCGTTGTTGAAAAAACGCCCTATACCAAACTGGCGGAGGGCTATTATACAGTCAAAGCTCTTCATAATCTTTCCAAGGCCTACGGCGTTGAGCTGCCGATCTGCGATGCAGTCTATCGCATCCTCTATGAAGGAGCAGATGCCCTTATGGCTTTGGAGCAGCTCTTTGACCGCTCCTTAAAAAATGAATTCTGATTTTATGACCCCAAATGATTTGGGGTCATTTTTTTGTTTATAATAAAGAAGAAAGGAGTTGATTCTATGTGTACCGCCATCTGCCGCGGCCCTTATTGCGGCCGCACGCTGGACTATGAATTTTCTTATACCGAAGAGGGAACCATCTTTCCCCGCAATGCTTTTCTCCCCTTGCGGCATGAAGGGGCTCTTTCAACCCATCATGCCCTGATCGGGATGGCCTTTGTGCAAGAGGATTTCCCTCTTTATTATGATGCCATGAACGAGCATGGTCTATACGGTGCCGCCCTTGCCTTTGGGGGCAATGCCCATTATTTCCCGCCCCGAAAAGGTGCGCTGAACCTCGCTTCTTTTGAGCTGATCCCCTATCTATTGGGGCGCTGCGCCTCCCTTTCTGAGCTGCGTGCGCTGATTGAAAACCTCAATATCACCGATTCCCCGTTCCGCCAAGATCTGCCCCCTTCCCCCCTTCATTGGATTTTTGCCGATACGCAGCAGGCGGTGGTTTTGGAGAGCACTGCC
>JAZMZQ010000087.1:0-6976 GCA_045586045.1 Eubacteriales bacterium | reverse complement strand
ATTTTAATCAAAAATCCGCATGATGATGCGGATTTTTTCCTTATAATAAGAAAGCAAGGAAAAAAGAGTAGGTTTTTTCCCTTGCTGATTTATAGAATCGGCAGAATTCTTTTGTTCTCTTATTTTCTGCGGTCTGTGCCTTTTTTGACAGTCTAAAACCGCCCGATTTTAAGGAAAATCGGGCGGTTTTACTTAACCTTCTAATTTGGTTTCTCTGATAATATTTTTATCGGTGAATACATCGGTCTCATCGGTGCTCTTGGTAGAGAATTCAGACACCACAGCGCCTTCCTCCCCTGCTTGGAACCAATGGAGCGTATTGGGATAGATGGTATATTGCTCACCGGGATTGAGGACCACCTCATGGAATACGGTAACGGGGCTGAAGGGAATCTTGCCTTGAATCTCCTCTTTTTTGCCTTCCCCTTCTACATAAAGATAAACCTTACCATAGCGGCAACGGAAGGTTTCTTCCTTTCCGTCCATCCCTGCAGTGGGAACGTGGCGATGCTCAGGGCAGGTCTGGAACGGCTCCAGCACCATTTCCTTGGCGCAGACGCGCTCGGTATTAATATAAACCACCAGCTGCAAACCAAGCTCTTCCACACGGTCCAGCCCAAAATCGGCTACTTCCACATTCTGCTTTTCTTCCTCAGAGAGGACAATTCCTGCTTTTTCATAGAAAGAAAGGGCTTTCTTTACCTGCAAATCATAAGTACTCTTTTTCATAATTCCAACCTCCCGTATTGCTCTTCCATTTTTGCAATTTCATTTTTGGTGCGCATTCCGTCTACCGCATTGGCAGCAAAAAGATTGCATGCAGCGGCAGCGGATGCAAATTTCAAAATCTCTGCGTCTTCCAATTTATTATAGAGAGCATAGAGGCAGCCGGAGCAATAAGCGTCGCCCGCACCTACGCTGCCCACCATCTCGCTTTTGGGGATATTCAAAGAAGGAACGATGGTGAATTCACCGGTTACCGCATTGAGCAGGAAGCCTGCCTCCTTGCAATGGACGATGACCTTCTCCCGCACCCCAGCCTCAACTGCAAGTTCCATCGCTTTTCGAATATTCTCAATATTCAAAGATCCATCCGCATTTCTCGGATCAAGATCCCATGCAGTGCAGCATTCGATCTCATTGGAAATAGCATAGTCGGTATATTTCATGGCAGGCACAATCTTTGCCTTATAATTGCCCGCGCTATCGCTGACCACATCATAGGAGGTCTTGATTCCGTGCTCCTGCAGATCATGAAGGAAGCGAGCCATTACCGTACCATACTCTTCATCCTCCGCATCGAAACGATCTAAAAGCAGAATATAGCCGATATGAAACATGGTGCAATTCAAGGTGGAAAGATCTACATCCTCCGGCCCGAAAAGCGCATTGGTGCCTCTTGCATGGAAGAAGGTGCGCTCTGCTCCATGAACACTCATTACATCGGTAAAACTGGTGGGCGCATCAGAATCCACGCAAAGCTTATCCACATTGATCCCATGAGCGCTCATCTGGCCCGCCACATAGCGGCCTTGCTCATCATCACCGATCCGGCCGTAGGCTGTAATGGGGATGCTGCGATCAATTTTGGCAAGATTAATGGCAGTATTGGGCACACACCCGCCTACAGAACGGGAAATTGAGGAAATATTGCAAAGCATTCCTTCCTTGGGATATTCATCAATCACCTTGATCTGATCCAACAGAATATTGCCCGCAATGGCAATGCCCTTGCGCTCTCCGCTCATCAAATAATCCACCGTTACGCCAAAGAGATTGGCTAAAACGGGGAATTGGGTGATTTCGGGGTATCCATGGCCCCCTTCCCATTTACTAATGGTCTTATCGCTGACACTCAGCGCGGCGGCAAGCTCCGCTTGGGTTTTCCCTGCACGCTTGCGCAATGCAGCTATGGTTGCACCTACAATTTTTGCGTCCATCGATTCACCTCCGAATTTTCTATTTTAATTATAACTGAACGTGAACTTGTTGTAAACCTACGGATTGTTAATAAATATAGTAGAGATTGTTAAGAATGTTATTTAATATTCTACTATTCGTAGATATCAAAATAAAAAGAAAGGCTCTATCTAATCCAATAGATAGAGCCTCTTTCATGCATTTTACTCGCCGCACTCCTCGGAATCACATTCCTCGCAGTCGCAATCGCACTCACATTCAAGGTCGTTGAGATCAAATTCAAGATCCTCGCCGCAATTGGGGCAATTGATCTTGCCAAGCTCTGCAACCTCATCGTCTACAGAAAACTCCTCGCCGCAGGTGGGGCATACGATGGTATAATAATCATCCTCATCGCAATCCTCATCATACTCTTCATCGAGGAAATCCTCTACTGCTTCCAGATCCTCATCGATCTCGGTGATATAATCATCCAGATCGTTGATATTATCCTCCAGATCTGCTACGGAAGCAGCCAGATCATCCAATACATCGACAATATTCTCAAAGAGCTCCTTATAAGGATCATTCTCGCTGAGCTTCATGCCCTGCATCAAACCTTTAATATAAGCAACCTTCTCTAACATCGCTCTTACTCCTTTGCACGACCCATATACTCGCCGGTACGGGTATCGATCTCGATCAGCTCGCCTTCATTGATGAAGATGGGCACCTTTACTACGGCGCCGGTCTCCAAAGTGGCGGGCTTGGTAACGTTGGTAGCAGTATCGCCGCGAACGCCGGGCTCGGTCTCGGTAACATAGAGCTTTACAAAGAAGGGGCACTCTACGCCGAATACGTTGCCTTTATAAGACATGATCTTTACCGTATCGTTCTCTTTCACAAATTTGAAAGCCTCGCCCAGCTTATCTGCGCCCAAAGGCAGCTGATCGTAGGTCTCCATATCCATGAAATAATAGAGATCGCCATCCTGATAAAGATACTGATAATCCTTACGATCGATGGTAGCTTCCTCAAACTTATCGGTGGGGTTGAAGGACTTCTCCACCACAGCACCGGTGATGACATTCTTGAATTTGGTGCGGACAAATGCAGCACCTTTTCCGGGCTTTACATGCTGAAATTCAACGACCTGAAAAACCTGACCGTCCATATCAAAAGTAACGCCGTTTCTGAAATCGCCTGCAGTTAACATAGTTCCTAATTTCCTTTCATTTTTTATACTAAAGTTTATTTTACATGATTCCTCTTGATTTTTCAAGTAAAATATTCCTATTTTTACGAAATCTCGCTATTTTTTCAGAGAAAGTGCAATCTTTTTCATTTCCAGAGCATCCTTACTCTGGGTCCCCGCCGATTCGCAAATGATCACGGGCGAGGCCTCTCTCTTAACCAAAACCTCTGCCAAGGGAGAAAATTCAGGACCATAGATCTGATCCTCAAAGGTCAGATGCCGCTTTTCGCCCCCTTGGGTATATTCGATCTTAGAAAAATGAGCATGAAAATTTTTGCTTCGCCATTCCCCCAAGCAATCTTGCATCACCTTGAGAACCTGCTCATAATCGGCAGCAGAAAAGAATCTCCCCTGCTCCCTTGCATTCAGATGCCCGAAATCAATGGTGGGAAGCAACCGCTCATCCAAAGCGCAGAGCGTCATGACCTCCTCCAAGGAGCCCAACTGATTGATCTTCCCCATCGTCTCGGGGCATAAAATCAAATCCTCATATCCTTCGGCTTTATAAGCATCGATGGCCATCTGCAACGTATCAAGCGCCAGACGGACCGCCTCTTCCCGAGAAAGCTTGGCGCAGGAGCCGGAATGGAAGATGATACGCTTCGCGCCGATACGCTTAGCAAGGGCGGCCGTCTCCAAGAGATACCGCACGCTCCCCTTTCGCTTTTCCTCTTCCAAAGAAGACATCGAAATATAATAAGGCGCATGGACCGAGAGAAGCGTGCCGTATTTTTCCGCTTCTGCCCGCAGGCGATCGGCTGATTGCGGATTCATCCTTACTCCGCGGCCGCATTCCACCTCATAGGCATCAAGCCCGATTTTATCCAAAAAGGCGGGCATCTGATCGGAAGATTTATTGCCCTCCGCCTTAAACCATTCGCAATTTCCGCCCGGTCCGAATTTAATCATGATTTTCCTCCCTCTTTTTACGAGCGATGATCGGGCCTTCCAGCGCCCGCTTGATCCGAAAGAAAAGGTTATTCTCCAGCACATCTACCGGTTCCACCAATATTGTCTGCAAACCGGCCCAATTTCCGCCCCATACATCGGTAAAGATCTGATCCCCCACCAAGGCGATGTTTTCTACGGGCAGCGCAAAATCCCTGCAAATACGATGCAGGACAATGGGAAGAGGCTTTGCGCTGCGATGATAGGCCGCCATGCCAAGATCCGCCGCAAAACGCCGCACGCGGCTCTTTTTATTATTGGAAGCAATCGCAAGCTTTACGCCCCGATCCCGCAGGTGGGCAAGGAGCTTTTTCACTTCGTCGGTAGGCTCGGGGGTATGATATCCTACCAATGTATTATCAATATCAAAGATGATCCCTTGAATATTCTGCCGATCTAAAAATTCATCGGTCAGATGAAGAATATCAGGGAGAAGATGGTCGGGCAATAAGATCATGGACTTGGATCCTTTCGGTTTTGATTATTTCTATTCTACCATAAAATTATTTTGCACGCAAGGTTGTATTGTAAAAATCAAAAATATCGTGTATAATAATGGGCGAGGTGAAAAAACCATGAGATACAAACCGTCCAAGGAATTAAAAGATCGCGGAATCTGCTATTTTTTAGTGCTGGCCGCAGCGGCACTTTTCGTTATGTTTCTGATCCATTTTAATACCGTATGGAGCGGATTTCGAAAACTGCTTTCTTTGTTTGTCCCTTTCTATGTGGGATTTGTCATTGCCTATCTGATCAATCCTTTTATCAATCTTTTGGAAAATAAGGTATTTAAGAAGGTTAAAAATGCCGGAAAGAAGCGCACCTATTCTCTGCTGGTGGCTTATTTGGCGGTACTGTTTCTTCTGGGCGGGATGCTATCCTACCTGCTGCCTCAGCTGCTTTCCAATATTACAAGCTTGGTAAACGGAATTCCGGATTACTATAATGCCTTTTCCGCTAAAGCCATCCGCTTTATTGAGGCGCATCCCAGCATCAATGAATTCTATCAGCAATATTCCCTGCAGATCGGAGAGCTGATCAAGCAGGCGGTTGCCTCTCTTTCGGGGTATTTAGGCAGCCTGCTCCCCGCCCTTGCCAATACCACCATTAAAATCGGCAGCGGGCTGATGAATTTCTTTATCGGTTTGATTATCTCCATCTACTTTTTGGCAGGCAAGGAAAAGCTGATTGCAAAATGCAAGATGATCATCAGCTTTTTCTTTAAGACAGAGGAGCGAATCCAAAGAGTATTGTTGGTGGGATCCATCACCCATGAAAAAACCCTGCATTTTATCACCGCTCAGCTGCTGGATTCTTTGATTGTGGCGATTGTAACCTATCTCTTCATGACCATCTTCGGCTTCCCTTATGCTTTATTAAACGCACTTATCATCGGAATCTTCAATACCATCCCCTATTTCGGGCCTTGGATCGGCGCTGTCCCGCCGGGGCTGATCATCCTGATTGTAAAGCCCTCTTACCTGCTTTGGTATATCCTTTATATGGTGATCCTGCAGCTGCTGGACGGCAATATCCTCAACCCCCGCATCCAAGGAAAGCAGATGAATCTTTCTGCCCTATGGATTATGTTTGCCATCTTTTTATTCGGCGGAATCTTCGGCTTCCTCGGCATGGTCATCGGCGTCCCCTTCTTTGCCGTCATTTATTACTTCATCAGCGCTGCGCTGAATAACGGCCTTCATCGGCAAGGCAAATCCACCAATACCGCCGATTACGCTTCCCCCGAGGATCGCCCGATTATCAACGATCAAATTAAATAAAAAAAGACCTCCTGAGGAGGTCTTTTTTATTTTGATTCAATTTGGCAGGTTTCTACCACAACCGTTACTATATTCTGCTCAATGGAAGCAAAGCCGCTCCCTGCCTTTGCCAAAAATACGCATTGCTCCTCAAGATCAGCATCCAGCGGCCCTTCTTGAAGGGAGAGCAACGCCTTAGTATGCCCCGGGCGAATCCCATAGCTTCCGCCGCCTTTTCCGCTCAGATCATCCGAGATCGTAAGATGCACCGAATCACATTCATAAGGGCCGAGGACCCCTTGGGGCGTAATAACCTTTAACGATAGTCTCATGCCGCCTTACCCCTTTTTCGCCTTGGCATAAACCTCATCGATGGTGCCGCACATCATGAAGCAATGCTCCGGAATTTCATCGCAACAGCCGCTTAGAATCTGCTCTACGCCATCAATGGTTTTTTCAAGAGGGACATAAGCGCCCGCAGAGCCGGTAAAGCTCTCCGCCACATGGAACGGCTGGCTGAAAAAGCGCTGAATCCGGCGGGCACGCTTTACCACTGTCTTATCCTCGGGAGAGAGCTCCTCCATACCGAGAATGGCAATAATATCCTGCAATTCATTGTATTTTTGCAGGACACGCTGCACTTCCTTTGCCACCCGATAATGCCGCTCGCCTACTACATCCTGCGTAAGCATCCGAGAGGAGGATTCCAAGGGATCTACCGCAGGGTAAATGCCAAGCTCTACAATCTTACGAGAGAGCACGGTCGTTGCATCCAAATGAGAGAAGGTGGTGGCAGGGGCGGGATCGGTAAGGTCATCGGCGGGGACATAAACCGCCTGCACCGAGGTAATAGAGCCATTCCCTGTGGATACAATCCGCTCCTGCAATTTACCCATCTCGCTGGCAAGGGTGGGCTGATAGCCTACCGCCGAGGGCATTCTGCCCAGCAGGGCCGATACCTCAGAGCCCGCCTGAGAGAAGCGGAAAATATTATCAATAAAGAGCAACGCATCTTTATGGGAATGCTCTCTGAAATATTCTGCCATGGTCAGCCCCACCAAAGGCACCCGCAAGCGCGCGCCGGCAGTTTCATTCATCTGGCCAAAGACCAGAG
>JAZMZQ010000086.1:0-20575 GCA_045586045.1 Eubacteriales bacterium | reverse complement strand
CTCTTTGATTTTTGCACGCCATGCACTCATGCAATTTCCCATCATATCGATGGTTACCTCTCCCTCATAGGTGCATCTGTTTTCTTTTTGAAATATACAAAGATCATACTCACAAATCATTTTTTTCACCTCCCTTTTTATTATAAGCCTTCATAACCATATTTGCAACCACTTTTGGTTATTATTATAAAACCGTTTCTGATGCATAATATAGTTATAGGAGATGATATCATGTTTAAGATTGATACGGAACTGAAAACCGCAAATGTTGCCAGAACCATTCGATTCACCGAAAAGATGTTTGATGAATTGAATGTCTTAGCCAGCAAAAACAACATTTCTTTCAACCATTTGGTATTGCAATGCTGCAAATATGCTCTGGACAATTTGGAAAAGGACGATCATAACAAATAGAAAACGGGATGCCATTCGCATCCCGTTTTCTATTAAGACAGTGCCATATAGTCATAGGTTAAATCTAAAACCTTGACCCCCAGAATATAAAGTTCATAGCCGCCGATATAGCCGCCGTTTCCTATGCCATCGACAGAAATCGGTGTTTCCCGATCATAGAGATCATAAAGCAATGCGTCGTAAACGATCGTTCCTTCATTCTCAACGGATCTTTTAATGGGAACCAGTAGGATTATGGCCGCAACGGCGGCGATTAAAAAAATCCATTTTCTTTTCATTTCTTTTTACTGCTTATAGGCCACGCTGGATGCAAAGCTCGCGAAACTCATCCATGGTTACCAAGACTTGACGGGGTTTTGCACCCTCGAAGGGGCCCACCACGCCGATCTCTTGCATTTCATCCATGACGCGGGCGGCGCGGGCATAGCCCAGTTTTAATTTTCGCTGCAGCATAGAAGTAGAGGCCATTCCTGCTTCGATCACGCACTCGCAAGCGGCCACCAGATTTTCATCATAGCCGCCGCCCTCGCCGCTATCGGCAGAACTTGCGCTCTTGGAGCCTTGGTTGGCCATATTCTCGATATCGGAGATGGCGGTTTGATCATATTCCGAGCCGCCGCTATTGCTTTTTACATAGGAGACCACCGCCTCCACCTCACTATCGGAAACAAAGCAACCCTGCACCCGCAGCGGCTTATTGGCGCCCACCGGTTTATAGAGCATATCGCCGCGCCCCAGCAGCTTCTCGGCGCCACTCTCATCCATAATGATACGGGAGTTGAGAGCATTATCGACCGTAAAAGCGATACGAGAGGGGATATTGGCTTTAATCAGGCCGGTTACCACATCCGCAGAAGGACGCTGCGTTGCCACGATCAGATGAATTCCCGCCGCTCTTGCTTTGGCGCAGAGGCGGCAGATACAATCTTCCACCTCTTTGGAAGAGACCATCATCAAATCGGCAAGCTCATCAATGATAACCACAATGCGCGGCATCTTTTCATAATCAGCATGGGTCTCGCAATAGGTATTATAGGCCTCCAGATTTCTTACCTGGGTATTTTTCATCAGATCATAGCGCCGATCCATCTCGGTGCAGGCCCATTGCAAGGTGCCCGCCGCCTTTTTCGGATTGGTTACTACAGGGATCATCAAATGGGGAATCCCATTATAGACATCCATCTCCACCGCCTTCGGGTCGATCAGGATCAGCTTCAGCTCATCGGGAGATGCCTTATAAAGGAAGGACATCAAAATGGTATTGATACAAACCGATTTACCCGATCCGGTGGTGCCTGCCACCAGCAAATGGGGCATCTTCGCCACATCAAAGGTAATGAGATTTCCGGCGATATCCTTTCCAAGGGCCGAGGTCAGGCAGCTTTTGCCGTCCCTGAATCCATCGGAAGAGAGGACTTCTTTAATATAAACGGTGCTGACCGATTTATTGGGAATCTCAATGCCCACCGCCGCCTTGCCGGGGATGGGGGCTTCGATTCTTACTTGAGTAGCCGCCAGCGCCAATGCCAGATCATCGGAAAGGGCCGCAATTTTACTCACACGGGTACCCGCCTTGGGCGCCAGCTCAAATCGGGTAACATTGGGGCCGACAGCGATCCCCGTCATAGTGGCCTCAATGCCGAAATCTAAGAGGGTCTGCAAAAGGACACGCTCTTTTTCCCGCAGCTCTGCTTGGGTAGTCCCTGCCACAGAGCGCCCTGCCTTCAAGAGGGAGAGGGGCGGGAAATTATAGAAGGAAATCTGCTCGCCCTCCATGGGGGTAATCCCCTCAGCCTTGGGCTTGGCGGGCTTTCGGGTGCGCGGTGCGGCAGGCTTCTTTTCAGCCGCAGATTCTTCGGTATAATCGGCAATATCCATGGGCTTAATATACCCCTCTGCCGAGACATCATCATAATAGAATACAGGGACCACCTCGGTGATCTCCTCGGGCGGTGTAACATCCACCGGCCGCGCAGCCTTCGCCGCCTTTTCCCGTTTCTCATCGGCCTTCAGATCTGCAAAGTGGCGGCGCGCTTTCTCTTCTTCCACATCCTCCACCAAAATCGGCTTCTCTCGCTGCTCCTTGGCAGAGCGGATCAACAATCTGATGGGATAGGCCATCTGATAAAGGGTAAGATCAAAGAAAAAGAGGATGGCAATCACCGTAACCGCCGCAAGCAGAATCCCAAACCCAATGCGGGACATCAGCATAATCAAGGGGCAGGCAAAAATACCGCCCACAACGCCGCCATGAAGCTCCATGCCCTGCCGCCAGAAATCGGGAATCCCTTGGCTGAAGAAATCCAAAAAGGCATAGCTCTCGGGCTTCCAGATCAGATAGCTTGCGCCCGAGATCACAATCGAGATCAAAAAGCCCATCCATAGCTTTACGGCCGTGCTATATCGTTTTTCTGCTTTCAGCGCATCCACGCCCAGCCAGCAAAGAAGCAGCGGGAAGAGGAAGGATGCAAAGCCGAAAAGGCCGAATAAAAGCTGATCCACCAAAAGATCCTTCAAGGGCACCTTAATGGGCGTATAAAGATAGACCGCCAGCAACAGCGCTCCTGCAAAAAAGAGCACCGCTTGAATACTGCGGCGGGTGGCCGCTTTTCTCTCCAATTCTTTTGCTTTACGCTCATCCGCTAATTGTTTTTTTGATTTACGGGGCAAGAGTTCCCCCTCCTTACTTTTTATTATAAAATACCTAATACTACTACAGCAATCCCTGCCGCCGCGCAATAGATCGTCGGCCAAAGAAGCCGATCCTTGGCAACCGCTCGCTTCAACATTAGAATTGCGCCGATTCCGCTGATTACCGCCGCGGCTGCAGCTACTGCTGCAACGCTCCATTCAAGCGCCCCCAAGGCAGAAAGCGTTTCTACCCGAAAAAGCTCCGCTCCCAGAAAGGGAAGGCTCATCATAAAGGAAAATTCCAAAGCCGCCTCCCGATCAAAGCCCATGTTCATGGCCATGGAAAGGGTAATGCCGCTGCGGGAGACCCCCGGCAGGGTGGCAAAGGCTTGGAAAAAGCCCAGCTTGATGCTATGGGAAGGCTTCATATCGGCAATCTGCCAATTTTTACATTCGCTGTGATCCCCGATAAAGAGCAGGCCGCCGCTGAGCAGCATCATAAAGCCGGTGAAAAGCAGGTTGCCGCTTACCATGGCGGTATAATCCACCTTCTGCCGCAAAAGCCCCGCCGCCAAAAGGGGAAGGGTAGATAAAAGCAGATAGACGGCCATCCTCTGATAGCGGGAGGCCTTTCTCCATTTGAAGGTCCCCTTGAATAGCCCTGCGATCATGGAGCAAAACCCTGCGATCATTCCCCCTATGGCCTTATGAAAGACCAAAACCACCGCAAGAAGGGCGCCCAACCGCAGCAAAACCTCAAGGCCTTCATTTTCCAAAAGCTCTGCCGGCAGAAGGCCGTATTCCTTCACCGCCTGCAGATGACCTCTGCCGCTGATGGGCAAAAGCTCTCCCAAGCCCTCCATCAGGCCCAAGAGTAATCCATATAAATAGTTCATCTGAAAATCCTCTATAAATTTACATAATAATCCACATTAGTTTATTATATCATTAATGGTTTTTTATTGCAACCATGTTTTTTTGCTTGACAGATTGACATAAAACCTCTATAATTTATTTTGGTGTATTAGTATATTTCTACAAATCCCCGCAGCAAGAGGGGATGGGTGGAAACACTCTGATATATTTCATTCAACAACACAAGGAGGCAAGAAAAATGGAAACATGGCTTGTTGCGCTCATCGTTGGTGTTGTTGCGATTCTTGTAGGTTTTTTGGCCTTTATCTTCGGCTTTTTATATCGTAAAAAAGTCGGCGAGAAGCAGATCGGTTCTGCAAAAGAAGAGGCAAAACGAATCATTAACGACGCTATCAGAACTGCGGACACAAAGAAAAAAGAGACCCTCCTCGAAGCAAGAGAAGAATTGCATCGGGAGAGAAGCGAGCAGGAAAAGGAATTGAAAGAGCGTCGCGTGGAAGTATCGCGGCAAGAGAAACGATTGCAGCAAAGAGAAGAAATTCTCGATAAGAAATACGATAATATCGACCGCAAGGAAGAAGCCCTTGCAGAGAAGACCCAAAAAGTGGAGCTTCTGCAGGAAGAGGTTGAGAAGGTAAAGCAATCTCAGATCGCTGTCTTGGAGCGGCTTTCCGGCTATACCGCCGAGGCTGCTAAAGCAGAATTGCTTCATATGATGGATTCCGAGCTGGAGCATGAATATGCCCATCGGATCACCGAATATGAAGACCGCTTTAAGGAAAATCTCGATGAGAGAAGCAGAATGCTCCTCTCCCTTGCAATTCAAAAATGCGCTGCCGACCATGTGGTAGAATCCACCGTATCGGTTGTCGCTCTGCCCAGTGATGAAATGAAGGGCCGCATCATCGGCCGCGAAGGCCGCAACATTCGCGCCTTGGAGACCATCACCGGCGTCGATCTCATCATTGATGATACCCCCGAGGCCATCACCCTCTCCAGCTTTGATCCCATACGCCGTGAGGTGGCTCGGCAGACGCTGGAGAAGCTGATCTCCGACGGCCGCATCCATCCCGCCCGCATTGAGGAGACGGTGGAAAAGGTTCGCCGCGATCTGGAGATCGCCATGAAGAAGGAAGGCGAGCGTGCCACCTTCGAGACCGGCGTTCACGGCCTCCATCCCGACCTTGTCAAGCTTTTGGGTCGGCAGAAATACCGCACCAGCTATGGCCAGAATGTGCTTTGCCATTCCATCGAGGTCTCTCAGCTTTCCGGCTTGCTTGCCGCAGAGTTGGGCGCCGATGTTACCCTTGCCAAGCGGGCAGGCCTGCTCCATGATATCGGCAAGAGTGTCGATTTCGAAATGGAAGGCTCCCATATCCAGATCGGTGTGGATATTGCCAAAAAGTATAAGGAAAATGAGATTGTGGTCCATGCCATTGCCGCTCACCACGGCGATGTTGAGACCAAGACGGTCTATGATGCCATTGTGCAGGCCGCCGATGCTATCTCCGCCGCTCGCCCCGGCGCCCGCAGAGAGAATCTGGAGAATTATATCAAGCGTCTTGAGAAGCTGGAAGAAATTGCCAATTCCTTTGCCGGTGTTGAGAAGACCTTTGCCATTCAGGCAGGGCGCGAGATCCGCATTATGGTTAATCCCGAAAAGATTTCCGATGATGCTCTGACCGTGCTCTCCCATGATATTGTAAAGAAAATTGAATCCGAGTTGGAATATCCCGGCCAAATTAAGGTTCATCTCATCCGCGAGAGCCGCGCCATTGACTTTGCTAAATAATCAAATAGAGCGGTGCGACTTTTCCGTCGCACCGCTTTTCTTTTTTCAGGAAGAAGTGCGCTCTTCCTCGGCAAAAGAAATAATCGGCGATTATTTTGCGCTCCTTTTCAAAAACTAATGTTATAACCCTAAAGAGAGGTGTTTTTATGGATTTTTATGATCTTTTGGCGCTGATCGGCGGCCTTGCCCTCTTTCTCTTTGGCATGCAGCTGATGGGCAATGCCTTGGAGAAAAAAGCAGGAAGCGGGCTAAAGAATATCTTGGAAAAGATGACCGAGCGGCCCATTACCGGCTTTTTGCTGGGGCTGATTGTAACCTGCGTGATCCAATCCTCCTCCGCCACTACGGTAATGGTTGTGGGCTTTGTCAATTCCGGCATCATGAAGCTGCGGCAAGCCATCTATATTATCATGGGCTCCAATATCGGCACCACCATCACCGCCTGGATTTTAAGCCTTACCGGCGTCTCGGGCGAGGCTTGGTATATCCAGATCTTCAAGCCCCAATCCTTTGTCCCGATCCTTGCGCTGATCGGCGTCATTTTCTTTGCCTTTCTTAAAAGTAACCGCCGCAAGGATACCGGCTTGATCCTTTTGGGCTTTGCCACTTTGATGACGGGGATGGAAGCGATGTCGGATGCGGTGGCAGGCCTGCGGGAAGTGCCCCAATTCGCCAATATCCTCACCCTCTTCACCAATCCCATTCTCGGCGTATTGGCAGGAGCGGTGCTGACCGCCGTCATCCAGTCCTCCTCCGCATCGGTGGGTATTTTGCAGGCCCTCTCCTCCACCGGCGCCATCTCCTTCGGCGCAGCAGTCCCCATCATCATGGGCCAGAATATCGGCACCTGCGCCACCGCCCTGCTCTCTTGCATGGGCGCTAATAAAAATGCAAAGCGCACCGCCTTTGTCCATCTTTATTTTAATGTATTGGGCACGCTGGTTTTGCTTGCTCTCTTTTCGCTGGCAAAAGCCTTCTTTGGCCTTGGCTTCTTGGATTCTCTGATGATTGATGGCTTTTGGATCGCCGTGGTCCATACCGCCTTCAATGTCCTTTGCACCATTCTTTGGATTCCCTTTATCGGCTTTTTGGAAAAGCTTGCCTGCATCACGGTCCGAGATACCGAAGAGAAGGAGCATTATGAGATTCTGGACGAGCGCCTTTTGGCCACCTCCGCCATCGCTGTAGATCGCTGCCGCGCCGTGGCAGGCACCATGGCCTCCCTTTCGGCCGATTCCATCAAGGACGCCTTTTTACTGTTGGATACCTTTGATGAGAAGCTCTATGAGCAGATTCTTGCCTATGAGGAGAAGGTGGATCGCTATGAGGACCATTTGGGCTCTTATCTGGTGAAAGTATCCGCATTGGAGCTGACCGATCGGGATAGCTTAGAAGCCGCCATCCTTCTGCATATCATCAGCGATTTCGAGCGTATCAGCGATCACGCGGTCAATATCCTTCAATCGGCAGAAGAAATTCGGGATAAAAAGCTTCAATTTTCAGGAGAAGCAAAGGCAGAGCTCTCTGTCATGATCCGTGCGGTTGATCGGATTGTAGGCCTTGCCCGTGATGCATTTCTCCATGCAGATCTGGAAGCCGCTTCCATGGTCGAGCCGCTGGAGCAGGTGGTGGATTCCTTAAAGGATACCATCAAATCCAAGCATATTGAGCGGTTGCAAAAGGGCGGCTGTACCATTGAGCTTGGCTTTGTCCTGACCGATCTTTTAACCAATCTGGAGCGCATTTCCGACCATTGCTCCAATATTGCAGGCTGTATGCTGGAGATGGCCCATAAGGATCTGGCCATCCACCAATATCTGCGGTCTGTAAAAGGCGGCGAAGGGGAGCAATTCAATCGGCTCTTTGCCAAATTCCAAGAAGAATATCATCTGTAAAAATCAAAAAGCTGTGTGGAATTTCCACACAGCTTTTTTCTTATAATGGTTTATCTTTGATTTGCTTGGGGTTGCGGGGGAATTGCTTGGGGGTCGGCCTCACCTTGCGAATGATAATGATCCCCCGCTTATCTTCCTCTTCGGGAAGGGTATAAAGATGAAGCTTCTCCACCTTGCCCCCCAGCTGACCGATGGCGCCTCTTGCCCGCTCCAGCTCCTCTTCGGCGGTAGCGCCTTTATAAGCGATCAACGCGCCCCCCACCTTCACCAAAGGCAGGCAATATTCGCAAAGCTTGGAAAGCTCGGCCACCGCGCGGGAGACCGCCTTATCATATTGCTCCCGATGGGCAGGATTTTTGCCGGCGTCCTCGGCCCGCAGATGAAGGGTGCGAATTTTTTGAAGCTGCAGCGCCTCAATCACCCCATCCAAGAAGGTAAGCCGCTTTTGCAAAGAATCCATCAATGTCATATCCAGATCCTGCTCCATCAGCTTCAGGGGCATGGAGGGGAATCCGCCCCCACAGCCCACATCGATCACCTTCTCGCCCTTCTCAAAGCAGGCGAGGGAGAGAGGATAGATGCTGTCCCAATAATGCTTTTTCATCATCTCATAGGGCTCGGTGATGGCCGTCAGATTCATGACCTCATTGGTCTTGAGAAGCATCTGCTCGAAGGCTAAGAGATTTTGATCGAAATCCTCAGGAGGGTTGAGCCCTTCCTTTTGCAGCAAGCGCCTGAGTTCATTGATTCTTTCCATCGTTTCTTCTCCTTTGCTCCAAGGCAATCATCAATACGCTGATATCCGCAGGGCTCACGCCGCTGATGCGGCTTGCCTGCCCGATGCTCATGGGCCGCACGCTGCTCAGCTTCTGCCTTGCTTCCAAGCGCAAGCCTTCAATGCTCTGATAATCCAAATCCTCCGGCAGGCGCCGCTTTTCCAATTTTTTGAATTCTTCGACCTTGGCAAGCTGCTTTTCGATATATCCCTCATATTTCAAGGAGATTTCCGCCTGCTTCCATTCCGCACGCTTCAAAGAAGGGCGCTCGGGATCAATGGGCGCCAAATCCTGATATCCCACTTGGGGGCGCGCAATCAACTCCGCAAGAGAGGCCCCGCCCGATAAGGGGGCGGTGCCGCAGCGCTCCAAAATCTCGTTGGCGCCCTTGGCGCCCGATACATAGGTGGTGCGAAGACGCTCGATTTCTTGCTCAATATGGGCTTTTTTTTCTAAAAACCGCTGATACCGCTCTTCACTGATCAACCCCAGCTCATAGCCTAAGGGGGTCAGCCGCAGATCCGCATTGTCCTGCCGCAGCAGCAAGCGGTATTCACTGCGGCTGGTCATCATCCGATAGGGCTCGGGGGTCCCTTTGGTAACCAGATCATCAATCAGCGTGCCGATATAGGAAGATGCTCGATCTAAAATCAGCGGCTCTTTTCCTTGAATGGCTCTTGCGGCATTGATCCCCGCAATCAGGCCTTGGGCCGCCGCCTCTTCATAGCCGGAAGAGCCGTTGAACTGCCCTGCACCGTAAAGACCGCCGATGGCCTTGAATTCCAAGGTGGGGTAGAGGGCCTGCGGATCGACACAATCGTATTGAATGGCATAGGCCACCCGCATGATCTCTGCCTTCTCCAAGCCTTGAATGGAATGGATCAATTCCCGCTGCACATATTCGGGCAAAGAGGAAGAGAGCCCCTGCAGATACATCTCCTCGGTCTCCAGCCCGCAGGGCTCTACAAACAACTGATGGGCATTCTTTTCCTGAAACCGCATCACCTTATCTTCAATGCTGGGGCAATAGCGAGGGCCGATGCCCTTAATATCGCCGCTATAAATGGGGGAGAGATGGATATTCTCCCGAATAATCTGATGGGTTCGCTCGTTGGTGCCGGTAAGATAGCAAACCACTTGATTTTCCCCGATTTGCTCGTTTTCAAAGGAGAAGGGAATAATCTCTTCGTCCCCCTCCTGCACCTGCATTTTGGAAAAATCCAACGACCGCCGATTCACTCTGGCAGGAGTGCCGGTCTTAAACCGCCGCAGAGGCACCCCCATCTTTTCCAAGCAATCGCTTAGCGCGCCCGCGGCATACATGCCGTCGGGCCCGCCGGGGGTATGGCTCTTTCCGATGATAATCTCGCCCTTCAGATAGGTGCCGGTGGCAAGGATCACCGCCTTGGCTGTGTAGCGGGCGCCCAGATGGGTTACCACTCCGGTTACGCGGCCCCCATCCCTTTCAATCTCCACAATCTCGCCCTGAATCAGCATAAGATTTTCCTGCTTCTCCAAGGCATGCTTCATATAAGTCGTATAAGCTCTGCGATCGGATTGCACCCGCAAGGAATGGACCGCCGGCCCTTTTCCTAAATTGAGCATCCTGCTCTGCAGGAAGGTGGCATCCGCCGCCTTGCCCATCTCGCCGCCCAAGGCATCAATCTCGCAGACCAAATGCCCCTTGGCGGTGCCGCCGATGGAAGGATTGCAGGGCAGATTGCCCACTCCATCCAAGCAGATGGTAAAGATCCCCACCTTGCACCCAAGCCGCGCCGCCGCTAAGGCCGCTTCAATCCCCGCGTGCCCCGCACCGATCACCGCAACATCTAAATTTTCAACCAAATATTTTTCCATAAATCTGCCTTTTCACCATACGTATAAATTTTTATCATTATACTTTGCCACTCTTTTCCAGAGTATAAATATTTATAATTATATTTTTTCTGCATTTTTTATTATCCTGCGAAATAAGCGAGAGATTTTTGAGGTATTTTTTCTTTTCTCCGAGAGAAGGCGTATAATGGATACGCCGAAGGAGGAAAAAGGAAAAAGAACCAAAAATCTCCGCTTATTTTATTTTCCGACGCAGAAGCGGGAGAATATTCGATCGATCATTTCGTCGGTTACCTCCTGACCGGTGATTCCGCCCAGATGGCTTGCCGCCTCGGTAAGATCGATGGAGACCAGATCGGGGGTAAAGCCTTGGGCAAGGCCTGCGGCGGCGGCTTGGACTGCATTTTTTGCCGCAAGCAAATCTGCAAGCTGGAGGGGATCGGTCAGGACCCCTTCTGCCGCCGCATCCTCTACCGAATAGTGGGTGCGAACCCATTCATCAATCAAGGCGCATCCTGCTCCATTTTGGGCAGAAATCTTTACTATATGTTTATAATGCTTTGAAATATACTCTTCGTCAATCAGCTGAGGGAGATCTGCCTTATTGATGATGGCCAAATTTTGCGCATCCGCATAAGATAGGATCAACTGCCGATCATCCTCATTCAAAGGGCGGGAACCATCAAATACCGCAAAGACCACCCTTGCGCTTTCCGCTTCCTTTCGGGCGATGGAGATGCCCTGCTGCTCGATGGGATCGGCGGTGCTTCTCATGCCTGCCGTATCGGAAAGGTGGCAGGTAAGATCCCCTAAGCGGCAGCCCTCCCGCACCATATCACGGGTGGTGCCGGGGATGGCGGATACAATGCTCCGCTCATAGCCGAGAAGCTGATTCATCAAGGTGCTTTTGCCCACATTGGGCGCGCCCACAATGGCGATGGAAAGCCCCTCTTGAATCAGCCGCCCTGTTTTGGTGCCCTCGACAAGGGCGCTCAGTTCCTCTGCGATCTCCTCTAAAGCAGGCAGATATTCTTCGGCCGGCTCGTCTATTTCTTCGGGAAAATCCACATAAGCCATCAGCTCAGTATTCAGATCCACCAGCCGCTCATAAAGCCGATTGATTTTTCGGGAAAGCGTTCCTTCCATGCGAGAGAGGGCATTTTTTTGCTGAGACTTTGAGGTGGCCTCGATCAACTCAATCACCGCTTTTGCGGAAATGAGATCCAATTTCCCATTCAAATAGGCCCGTTTGGAAAATTCACCGGGGCCTGCCGGAGCGCAGCCGCGGCGGATCAGCAGCTCCAAGACACTTTGGAGGACAAATAAGCCCCCATGGCAGCAAAGTTCTGCCGTATCCTCCCCCGTATAAGAACGAGGCCCTTCAAAGCAGGTAACCATCGCTTCATCTAAAGGTGCACCGTCTTCTTCAATGCGATAAAGAGCGGCTTTGCCGTGGACTACGGTAAAGGGCGCTCCGTTTTTCTTTTTTAAGATCCCTTCCAAGACGGAAAAGGTCTCCGGCCCGCTGATGCGGATGATTCCCAAGGCCGCAGTGGCAGGGGCGGTGGAGATGGCGCAGATGGTTTGGCTCATGGCAATACCTCTAAAATCTTTTGATAATATTTTATTTTACATCATTTATAAAAAACTTGCAATATCCTTTTGCCTTTTCCGAAAAAAGATGATAAAATAAAGAAAAAAGAGAGGAGGCGAGAAAAAAATGAAGATCTATACCAAAAAAGAGTTTATCCATCCGGGGAAAACACTCTATGTTGGAAAATGCAGCACCTCCCGCGCCGAGCCGCCCCATGGCCATGAATTTATAGAGCTTGTTTATATTTCATCGGGGCAGGTAACCCACGAGATTGATGGGCAGCAGTATCTTCTGCGGCAGGGAGATCTCCTTTTTATGAATCTGGGCTGTACCCACGCCTTTTATTCGGAAGAAAAATATACCTATATCAACATTCTTTTCTCTCCCGAAATCTTGGAGGAGAGCGAAAACCCCTTACCTCTTTTATCCCTTTCTGCTTTTAATGAGCTGCGCCACGATGCAGCTTTCGGCAAGCTTTCCTTCTTTGGAGAGGAGCGCAGCGAGATAGAAGCAATCGTCTTTTCCATGCTGAGAGAATATAAAGAAAAAAAACCCCATTGGGAAAGGATCCTCTCCAATCAGCTCCACACCCTTCTCTTAAAGATGCTTCGCAAGGCCGAGCAGGGGATGGAGGAGCGGGAGCTTGATACCATGTGGCGGGAGCTTTCAGAATATATTGATCAAAATTTCGGCCAAAAGCTCACCCTTTCCTCCTTGGCGGAAAAATGCTTTTATAATCCTTCCTATTTCAGCCGTTGCTTCAAAGAAAAATTCGGGATGAACATGACTGAATATATCACCCGCAAGCGGCTGGATCATGCAAAAGAGCTGCTCTCAACCACCGCCCTTTCCTTAGATGAGATCAGCGAGCAAGCAGGCTTTGCCGATCGCGGGGCCTGCACCCATGCTTTTTCAAAATATCTTGGAGCAAATCCAAAGGATTTTCGCAAAAAGTAAAAAATCCCCTCCGAAAGGTAAAAAAATCACCTAAAAAAAACCCCCTTCCCTTGCTAAAATAAAAGCAAGAAACGAAGGAGGTTTTTATTATGGCGAAAAAAATTCCCCAAATTAAATTGAATTTTGAAGATTATCGGGATCGGGTCTATGCCTGCTGGATCGGTAAAAATATCGGCGGTACATTGGGTGGACCATTTGAGTGTAAGCGAGAGGTTTTGGATGTTAAGGGCTTTACCTCAGAACCCGGCGAACCGCTCCCCAATGATGACTTGGATCTGCAGCTCATCTGGCTGCATGGCATGGAGCAGATGGGTCCCAAGGCCATCAATGCCGCCTCTTTGGGCGAGCTTTGGCTGGGGCTGATCCCGCCCAACTGGAATGAATACGGCATCGGTAAAAATAATATGCGCCGTGGCCTGCAAGCCCCCCTTTCCGGCGATTATGAAAATAGCTGGAAGGATTCCAACGGCGCTTGGATCCGCACCGAGGTCTGGGCCTGTATGGCTCCCGGCGCGCCGGCCATTGCTGCCAAATATGCCATGGAGGATGCAAAGGTAGACCATGGCAGTGGTGAGGGCACTCCTGCCGCCGCATTTGTAGCCGCCATGCAATCGGTCGCGTTCCTTTATCAGGATATCCGAAAATGCATTGATCTTGCTCTTTTGACCATTCCCGAAGAGAGCCGCATGGCCGATTCGGTACGCTTTATCTTAAAATGCAAGGAAGAGGGAATGGATTGGCTTACTGCCCGCAATGCGATCCAAGAAAGAAATGCCGATATCGGCGACGGCTGGTTTGAGGCGCCCTCGAATGTGGCTTATGCCTTAATTGGTTTGCTTTGGGGCGAGGGAGATTTCAAAAAGAGCATGCTCACCGCCATCAACTGCGGCGACGATACCGATTGCACCGCCGCCACCGTTGGTGCCACCCTCGGTATTTTGGGCGGCAATGCTGTGATCCCCGCCGATTGGAAGGAATATATCGGCGATAAAATCATCACCATCTCCATCAACAAGGGTGATAGCCGCACCGGCCGCTCCGTTCCCGAAACCTGCACCGAGCTTTCCGAGCGGGTGATCGCGCAAGCGCCCCATGTACTCTTCGAGATGCAAGCAAATGTCTCCTTCGGAGAGCCCATGATGGAGGAAGGTGCTCCGAAATATCTTGAAGAGCAGTGCAAGCTGCTGCGGGAGGAGAATCCTCTTACTCCCTATACCGCCGAATTTGAATCCGCCCTGCTGAGAGCCACCTTAAAATATGATGACGGCATTGATATTGCGCCCATGGAGGAAAAGAACCTAACCATTACCATCGGTTATCATTGGTGCATGGGAGATGAACTGAAAAACCTGAATCTTCGCTGGTGGCTGCCGGAAGGCTTTACCATGAAAAAGGGCAGGCAAACCGCTATCCTCAATAATAAAAATGCTCATCATACCCCCACCGTAACCCTCCAATATACCCTTGCGGCAGGAGAGACCCTTGCGCCTCAGAATCGCTGCGTATTGGAGATCGTAGCAGAAGGCAGAAGCGTACCCCTTTATGTGCCGGTTCTTTTCTTGGCATAATCCGATTGTTTTTTAACACTTTGCGTCTTTTTATTGAAAATCAATCAAACTTTCATTATAATGATGGCGAAGCGGAATATTCCGCTTCGCCATCAAAATTTTTATGAGTCAAGGAGGCAAAACCATGAAATTCAATCTGATCAACCTACCCGACGAATTCAAAGAGCCCTTAAAGGAGATTGAAGCCCAACTTTCTTTCTCTATGGGAGAAGAGGGGAGAGGCGTCATGGTGCAAAAAGGCGAGAAACCCTGCATCGATGCATCCGGTAAAGAAATCTTGCTCACCTATCATAAAAAAGTAGAATTCTTCCGTCTTCTGACCCTGCTCCCCTCCCATTTAGAAGGCATTTATGAGGAATCGCCTGCCCATGAGGATCTCTGCCTGATGAGCGATTGCTCCCGTAATGCCGTATTCAATATGAAGGGCGCAAAGAAAATGATCCGTGCTTTGGCGCTGATGGGTTTTACCTCCTTTATGCTCTATACCGAGGATACCTATGAGATTCCCGAGTATCCCTTCTTTGGATATCAGCGAGGCCGTTTTTCTCAGGCAGAGCTGAAGGAAATCGACGATTATGCCGCTTCCTTCGGCATCGAGGTGATCCCCTGCATCCAAATGCTGGCCCATCTCAATGGGGCGCTCCGTTGGCCTGCTTTTGGGGATGTTACCGATGTGGGAGATATTCTCTTGGTAGGGGAGGAGAAAACCTATCAGCTGCTGGATGCTATGCTCCGCTCTCTTCGAAAGGTCTTCCGCACCAAAAAGATCCATATCGGCATGGATGAAGCCCATCTTTTAGGCTCCGGCAAATATCTGGATAAAAACGGCTATCGCCCCCGCTCCGAGATCCTTCTGGAGCATCTGGAGAAATGCTGCAAAATGTGCGCCGCATATGATTTTGAGCCGATGATGTGGAGCGATATGTTCTTCCGTATCCAATTCGATGGCCAATATTATGTAGAAGAAGGGGAGATTGAGCAGAAGGTGATGGATCTTGTGCCCGAAAATCTCTCCTTGGTCTATTGGGATTATTATTCTGAAAATGAAAAGACCTTCCGCCATATGGTCCATTGCCATAAGCAATTCAAAAACCCCATGATCTTTGCAGGGGGCGCCTGGAAATGGTCTGGGATGACTCCTTATAATTTCTTCTCCTTAAAGGTCAATGATATCCACTTGAAGGTATCCAGAGAAGAGCGGGTTCCTATGGTCATCGCCACCGCTTGGGGAGATAATGGCGCCGAAGCCAGCCAATTTTCCATCCTGCCCACCCTGCAGCAATATGCGGAATATTGCTATGCAAAAGGGGAGGATCGCTCTTGGGTTGCCAAGCGCTTTGAGGAAACCTTCCAAATTCCTTTTGATACCTTCCTTTTGCTGGATAGCCCTGCCCTTCTTTCCGATAATCCCGAATTGAGCCGGTCTAAACTGAATTCTAAGCATCTGCTCTATTGCGACGGAATGGCCAGCTGGCTGGATTGGTGCATCAAGCCCTCTTTTGCCGCAGAATATGCGGAGAAAGCCAGAGCCCTTCATGAAATCGAAAAAAATGAATATTCCTATCTCTTCCGATCCGCCGCCTTGCTTTGCGATGTGCTGACCTTAAAATCCACCCTCTCCTTGGAGATTCGCGCCGCTTATAAAGAAGGAGATCGAAAGGCTTTAGAGGAAATCATCCAAAATCGGCTTCCCGCCACCATCAAAGCGCTGGAGAATTATCTCCCTGCCGCAAGAGCCCAATGGTATGAGGAAAATAAGACCTATGGCTTCGATGTGATAGAGATGCGGATCGGCGGCTTGAAGGAGCGGCTTGCTTCCATTGCTTTGCTCTTAAAGGATTATCTTGCCGGTAAGATCGAAAAAATTGATCAGCTGGAAGAGCCTCCCTTAGAAGGGCCCAATCCAAAAAATAATTGGGCCTTGCTCGCAACCGGCGTTGTCAACTAAATAAAAAAAGAGCCAAATGGCTCTTTTTTTCTTGCCCTTTTCACTTTTGATATCATGATATCATGATATCAAAATCATACTAAAAAAGAAGAGGATCGAAATATTTCGGTCCTCTTTTGAGATTACTTTTTATAGCTGACGACTACGCGGCGCTTGGGCTCGGAGCCAACCGAGAAGGTGGTGATATTCTCTCTGCCGGTCAGAGCTGCATGAATAATGCGGCGCTCATAGGGGCTCATGGGCTCCATGGTGATATTTCTTTTATATTTGATGGCCTTTTCGGCATTCTTTTCTGCAAGTGCTTCTAAGGTACGGATTCTCTTTGCCCGATAATTTTCGGTATCAACGGTAACGCGGATCTTATCATTGCGGCCCTTATTGATCACCAAATTGCAAAGATACTGGACAGCATCCAGCGTCTCGCCCCGTCTGCCGATCAGGATGCCCATCTTAGCGCCGCTGACTTCGGCGTAATAATGGCCGTCATCGCCTAATTCTACCTTGACAGCGCCCTCTTCCTCCGCACCGATATGGGGCAGCAGGCCCAGCAAGAATTCTTCAATCTTTTTGGAATGTTCGTCGTCCACAGGGCTCTTCTTCACCTCAGGCAAAATGGGAGCGGCTGCTTTCTCTGCCTTGGGCGCTTTTTCCTTGGCAGGTTTTTTCTCCTTTTTGGAAAGCTTTTCCGGCTCCCATGCGGGGACCTTGACTTCTTTCTTGGGTTCTTCCTTCTTGGGCTCTTCCTTTTGGAGTTGCTCATCGGAAACCTCGATCTCTACCTTAATCTTGGCAGGGGTTGCGCCGATGCCGAAGATGCCTTTGGTAGGAGTCTCTTCCACAAAGTAGCTGAGCAGGTCCTTATCCTCACCCAGCTCAGAAGCAGCAAGCTCTACTGCCGCTTCAATGGTTTTTCCTTCAAAAAATAATTCTTTTATAGCCATTTTTTATTGATCCTCACTTTTTCTTCTTGGATGCAGCCAAAGCGGCGGCCTTTTTCTGGGCTGCTGCGCTGCGCTTTTCTTTACGAGCAGTCTTTTCCTGCTCCATTTTTTGCTCCACCTCTGCCAATACCTTCTTGGGATCATAGATCTTATTGAGCAGGAAGGTCTGAGCGATGCTGAAGAGGTTGCCGATGATCCAGTATAAGCCTAATGCACAGTTCAGCGAATAGGTAAAGAACAGCGACATCAAAGGCATCATATAAAGCATCATCTTATTGCTGCTTTGGGTAGAAGGATCTGCTGCTTGCTGCATGGGGCTGAGTTTCTGAGAGACCCAAGATACCAAAAAGCTGGTTACGCAAGCAATAATGGGGATCAGAATCATCCAGGACCAGAATTGCTCATTGGGGGTACGGGAAAGATTGATGATCCCAAAGACCTCATCGCCGGGAAGGGAGGTGCCGGAAAGATTATAGATCTGCAGCTCATGGTTGCTGATGGTGGTAACTGCGGCTTCTCCGGCCGTGATCTTATCCACCACCTTTTGAAGGCTCTCGGGCAGATTTTGAATCTTCATGGCCAGCTCATAAACCCGCTGAGCCGTCTTAGAGGTGAAATATTCCCCGTAATATACATAGGTAAGGGGATGCCGCACAATGGAATAGATCAAAAAGATCAGCGGCAGCTGAATCAGCATGGGCAGGCAAGAGCTCATGGGATTATAGCCCTCTCGCTGATAAAGCTTTTGCAGCTCCATACTGTATTTTTCACGATTGCTTCCGTATTTCTTTTGCAGCGCATCCTGATAGGGCTTAAGGCGCACCATATTCAAAGAATTCTTCTGCTGCTTCAAAGAAAAGGGGAAGGTGATAATCTTGGTAATCAGCGCATAGGCGACCAGCGCCCATGCATAGTTATTGAGCAGGTCCATACACTGCTGCATGAGCCATGCAAAGGGAACGATTAAATAACTCCAAATACTCATTTTTTCTTCTCCTTCTTAAATAAATCCGGTACCGGATCAATCCCGCCCTTGGACCATGGATTACAGCGCAGCAAGCGCCATAAAGCAAGCCCTCCGCCGATCAATATGCCGTAGCGCAAAATCGCCGTGGAGGCGTAAGCGGAGCAGGTGGGATAAAATTTGCACCGCGCAGGAAGATAGGGAGAAATCCATTTTTGATAAGCCACAATCGGCAGAATCAAAATTTTTCGAATGGTTTTCAGTATGCTCACGCTGAAAAATGCTCCTTTATAATCCTTGCAAGATCAGTGCTTTTCATAGAAAGGCAGCGGCTTCTTGCCACAATGATAATATCACACCCTTTGGGTAAAATATCCAAGTTTGCGTAAATTGCTTCCCGAATAATCCGCCGCGCACGATTGCGGGCAGGGGAATTTCCCAGCTTTTTGCTGACGGTGATCCCAAGGCGGGTCTTTCCCATTCGGTTTTTGCGCCAATAGACCACCATTTCCTTTTCCACAAAGGACTTTCCCTGATGGTAGGCTCTTTTGAAATTTACATTTTCTTTTACACTCTCGATTCTCATTGCGAAGAGGCCCTCATTTCAATAAAAAAGGCCACAAACATCCATTTGCGGCCTTTATTATCATTTAGTGCGTTAATCTTTTTCTGCCTTTTGCCCTTCTTCTGGCCAAAACCTTTTGACCGTTGGCAGTTCTCATTCTCTTTCTGAAGCCATGAACTTTGCTTCTCTGACGCTTCTTAGGCTGATAAGTCCGAACCATTTTCAATCCTCCTTCTATATCTTTTCAAGATAGTAATTCATTTTTGAGCAAAATACATTATATATAAGTAAACATAATTTGTCAATAAAATTTTCAAAATTTCAAGCTCTCGCGGATAAACTCCATCAAATCTTCGATCTTCACCCGCTTTTGCTCCATGGAATCGCGGAACCGAATGGTAACGCAGCCATCCTCTTCGCTATCGAAATCATAGCAGATGGAGAAGGGGGTTCCGATCTCATCCTGCCGGCGATAACGCTTACCGATGGAGCCCGCATCATCAAATTCCACATTGAATTCCTTGCAAAGGACATTATATACCTTTTCCATGGCAGGGCCGGAAAGCTTCTTGGAAAGGGGAAGAACCGCCGCTTTCACAGGAGCAAGAGCCGGATGCAGGCGCAATACAACCCGCACATCGCCTTTTTCCGCATCCAAGACTTCCTCATCATAAGCATCGCAAAGGAAGGCAAGCAAGACACGATCGGCGCCCAAAGAGGGCTCTACTACATAGGGAATATAATGCTCATTGGTCTCGGGATCAAAATACTCCAAGGATTTGCCGCTGGCTTCCTGATGGCGGCCCAGATCATAATTGGTCCGATCGGCAATGCCCCAAAGCTCACCCCAGCCGAAGGGGAAGAGGAATTCAATATCGGTGGTTGCCTTGGAATAGAAGGAAAGCTCCTCCTTCTCATGATCCCGAAGGCGCATATTTTCTTCCTTCATGCCAAGAGAGATCAGCCAATTCTTGCAATAATCCTTCCAATAATAGAACCAATCCAGATCCGTATCGGGCTTGCAGAAGAATTCACATTCCATCTGCTCAAACTCACGGGTGCGGAAGACAAAGTTGCCCGGAGTAATCTCATTTCTGAAGGATTTACCGATCTGGCAGACGCCGAAGGGCAGCTTCTTTCTGGTGGTACGCTGGATATTGGCATAGTTGACAAAAATACCCTGTGCCGTCTCCGGACGGAGATATACCTCATTTTTAGCATCCTCCGTAACGCCGATATAGGTCTTAAACATCAGATTGAATTTACGGATATCGGTGAAATTGGCTTTCCCGCAATCGGGGCATACAATACCATGCTCCTTGATATATTCTTCCATCTGCTCGAAGGTCATTCCTTCTGCATGGCCGCCTTCATCCTCGATCAGCTTATCTGCCCGATGGCGGGCATGGCATTCCTTGCAATCCATCAAAGGATCGGAAAATCCGCCCACATGGCCGCTGGTAACCCAGGTTTCGGGATTCATGATGATGGCGGAATCCAAGCCGACGTTATAGGGAGATTCCTGCACAAATTTCTGCCACCAAGCACGCTTTACATTATTCTTAAGCTCCACTCCCAAAGGACCGTAATCCCAGGAATTGGAAAGGCCGCCGTAGATCTCGCTTCCGCTATATACAAATCCACGGTTTTTGCAGAGTGTTACCACCTGCTCCATTGTCTTGTCCGTATTTTTCATGGCTCTATCCTCCAATTATTATCTAAATCAGTATTATATCTTGAAAATGCCCCCTTGTCAACCAAATTCCAAATTAAATAATGATACTATATTATAAGTAATAATATATAAATTAGATATTG
>JAZMZQ010000085.1:0-12806 GCA_045586045.1 Eubacteriales bacterium | reverse complement strand
TTTCGGTTTTAACGATCTTATAGATGCGTAGGTATCTAAGAGAATAAAGGATCATGGAGAGGATAATCGCGGTGTTTTCCAATGCGACCAAAAGAATGGCAACGGGAGAGGGCATGGCGGGAAAGAGCACCAAGGAAAGGGCCACGATAAAGAAAAGGACGGTGGTCGCCTTGCCATACCATACCGAGCCTTCCACTTGATTGGTCTTTTTAATGAAGATCAGCCCGATGATGCCCATATAGACCTCCTTCAAAATCAGAAGGACCAGCATGATGCGCATGGGAGGGTATCGCCATGCAAGGCAGAAGGCGATGACGATCTGGGTCAGCTTGTCCGCAATCGGGTCGATGATCTTGCCCCAATCGGTAACCATATTGCATTTTCTTGCGATAATACCGTCTGCAATATCGGTGATGGCGGAAAAGAGCATGATCCATGCGGCAGTGATATAATTTTTTTGAAAGCAATAGATCCAAATAATCAAGGGGATCAGTGCCAGCCGCAGATAACTGAGCAGGTTGGGAATATTAAAATATTGCCCCTTGAAACGGGTAGGCTTATGGCTCATAAAGGCACTCCTTTAATATGAATTTCAAAAAAGCCAATTATTTTTCTATATTTTACCACTTTTTTTCGAAAAAGTAAAGATTTCCTTGTGGAAATACTGTGAAGAGTATGTTAAAATTATAATAATCATTTGTAAAAGAAAGGAGGGAAAAGAAATGACCTTGATTATTGCCGAGAAGCCAAGCCTTGCCCGAAATATTGCGGCGGGAATCGGTAAAACCACCCGAAGGGACGGTTATCTGGAGGGGGAAGGATACCTGATCACCTGGGCCTTCGGCCATCTCTTTTCCCTTTGCGATATCGAGGATTATACAGGGCCTACCGCCGAAGGGCGATGGTCCATGGAAAATCTGCCCTGCTTCCCCAAAGAGTTTCGCTTTCAGCTGAGAAAAGGCGCTGATAAGCAGGTGGATAGCGGCGTGGAGCGGCAGTTTCAGATTATTAAAAACCTTTGCAACCGTGAGGACGTGGATCGCATTGTCAATGCAGGAGACGCCGATCGGGAAGGGGAGATTATCATCCGCCTTTGCGTAAGCCATGGTTTGGAGAGCGAGAAGCCTTTCTATCGGCTGTGGCTGCCGGATCAGACCCCCGAGACGGTGGCGCAGGCCCTTTTGGAAATGAAAGAGGAGAAGGAATATCAATCCCTTGCCGATGAGGGCTTTGCCCGCACCTATGTCGATTGGCTTTACGGAGTGAATCTGACCCGCTATGCCACCCTCAAGACAGGGGTTCTTCTGCGGGTCGGCAGAGTCATTGTGCCTATCGTAAAGGCTATTTATGATCGGGACAAGGCCATCGAACATTTTATTCCTGAAATCTATTATGCCCTGATCAGCAATAAAGAAACCAACGGGGAAGCGGTGGAGCTGACCTCCTCCAAGAAATTTGATAAAAACAGCCTGAAAAAAGCGGAAGAATATGCCGCTCTCTTGAATAGCCAAGAGGCGGTGGTGGCAGATAAGAAGCAGAGAAAGACCACCCTGAAGCCCTCCAAACTTTTCTCCCTTTCCAAGCTGCAAAATCTTTTGGGCAAAAAATATAAAATGCCCATGGAAGAGAGCCTCAAGCTTACCCAAGAGCTTTATGAGGCGGGCTATATTACCTATCCCAGAACCAATTCGGAATATCTGGCCACCCAAGAAAAGGGAAAGATTAAAAAGCTTTTGGAGCAGATTGCCTCTTTGGGCTATGAAGTGGCCTTTCGGGGGGATAAGGGCGTATTTGATGATAGCAAGATCGAATCCCACTCGGCTCTTACGCCTACCCATCGAATCCCTAAAAAGGAAAATCTCAGCGAAAAGCAGATGCTGGTCTATCAGACCATCTTCCGCCGCTTCGCCGCCGTCTTTTGCGCGGAGGAGTGCGTTGCGGAAAAGACAGAGATGACCATCAAGGTCGGGGAGATCGAGGAATTCAAATTAAAAGGGACGGTCATTCGCCGGCAGGGTTGGATGAAATATGATGATGGGGGGCAGAAGAATAAACTGCTTCCCAATCTTGCGGTAGGCGATCGGGTGGCCATTGAATTTGCCCCCAAGGAAAAGGAGACTTCCCCGCCCCGCCATTATACCATTGAGACGCTGAACAACTACTTAAAGAATCCCTTTCGGGAGGAAAAGGCTGCCGCCGAGGAGCAGGATGACAGCGAGGAATATCGCGCCATCTTCGAGGGCCTTGAGCTGGGCACCGAAGCCACCCGCACCGGCATTATCGGCAATGCGGTCAAGAGCCGTTATATTGAGCTGAAAAAGGATACCTACCGCCTGCTGCCCGATGGGGCTTATCTCATCGAGGAGCTGGAGCGGATGGGGATTGCCATGGATAAATATAAGACCAGCACCTTAGGGCAGGCCTTGAAAAAGGTTTATCGGGGAGAAATGCAGGTGGAAGAGAGCGTGGCGCTTGCGCAAGAAGAGATTCAAGAGATCTTCACCAAAAAGGAGCAGACCCGCGCCACCGATACCGATACGGGCTTTTTCGGGGATGAGGTGGGCCCTTGCCCTCTTTGCGGCGGAAAGGTCGTGAAGGGGCGCTACGGTTATGGATGCCTTGCTTATAAGGAGGGCTGCAAATTCCGCATCAACAGTGTCATCCTGCAGCGCACCATCCCCTTAAGCGCCGCCCGCAACCTCCTTGCGGTAGGCAGAAGCCAGAAGCTCTCCGGCTTTATTTCCAAAAACGGAAAAAGCTTCGATGCGATCTTGCGGCTGCAGGACGGAAAGATTATTTTTGATTTTTAGAGAATTTCACGGAATTTATTGACAAATTTTGCTTTAATGTGTTAAAATGTTAAATAATTGTATTTTAGGAGGATTTTCAAGATGAAACGGATGATCAAGTATCGCCGTGCATTGGTTACGCTGGTTTGCGTGCTGATGCTGGTATTTGCTTTGGGCTCTGTCCATTGCTTTGCCGATCTGGTGTTGGAGAATGGCGACACTTCGGTATCGGCTCCCGCTGATACTGATGGGGCAGTAGTAGAAGATACTGCCGCCACCGGTGCGGAAGAAGATGTAGTAGAAGAAGAGCCGGCAGAGGTTGCTGAAGAGGAAGAGGAAGCTTACACCTCTCTTTTTGATAGCACTCCTTGGGCGCTTTTGCCTCCGGTGATTGCCATTGTATTGGCGCTGATTACCAAAGAGGTATATTCATCTCTCTTTGTAGGAATTCTTTCCGGCGGTATTCTTTATGCCATCGGCGAGGGTGGATTCAATTTTGAGACGATGTTTAATGCCGTTGTCCATGAGGGCTTTATTGTAAACCTTGCGGACGAATGGAATGTAGGTATTCTGATCTTCTTGGTGGTGCTGGGCGCCATTGTGGTTATGATGAACCGCGCAGGCGGAAGCCGCGCTTATGGGGATTGGGCTTCCAAGCGGATCAACAGCCGCAGAGGGGCAAATCTTGCAACCTTTGGCTTGGGTGCTTTGATTTTTGTGGACGATTATTTCAACTGCCTTACTGTCGGCAGTGTGATGCGTCCTATTACCGATAAGCAGAAGATTTCCCGTGCAAAGCTGGCTTATCTGATCGATGCCACCGCTGCTCCTATCTGCATTATTGCTCCTATTTCTTCTTGGGCGGCCGCCGTATCCGGTACGGTTGAGGGGGTTAACGGAATTTCTCTCTTTATCCAGACCATTCCCTATAACCTTTATGCTCTTTTAACCATTGCAATGGTGATCTTTATTTCTGTAACCGGATTGGATTACGGCCCCATGCGCCGCTTTGAGCAGAATGCGCTCAATGGCGATCTGCATACCTTTGGCGGTGAGCAATTTGCAGAGACTGCTGATGAAAAGGGCAATTCCAAGGGCCGTGTCATTGATTTGATCATCCCTGTGGTCATTCTGATTGTTCTTTGCGTTGCCGGCATGGTTTATACCGGCGGTTTCTTTGCAGGCGAGAGCTTTATCAATGCTTTTGCCAATTGCGATGCGGCTTACGGCCTTGCAATGGGCTCCATTGCGGCGCTGATCATCGATATGATCTATTTCATCTGCCGCAGAGTGCTTACCTTTAAGGAGTGCACTTCCTCGATCCCCGAAGGCTTTAAGCAGATGGTTCCCGCCATCCTGATTCTGACCTTCGCTTGGGGCTTAAAGTCCATGACCGGTCTGCTCAATGCCAGCACCTTTGTAGCTGCCATGGTAGAGGGCGCCACCGCTCTGCAGATTCTGCTCCCCTTGATTCTTTTCTTGGTTGCAGTATTGCTTTCCTTCGCTACCGGCACCTCTTGGGGTACCTTTGGGATCTTGATTCCTATTGTTACCGGTGTGTTTGAGAATCAGCTGGCCAATATCGGCGAGAACGGTGCGATCCCCTCTATGGTCATCATCTGCATCTCCGCTTGCCTTGCAGGCGCAGTATGCGGCGATCATTGCTCCCCCATCTCCGATACCACCATTATGGCTTCGGCAGGCGCCAAGAGCGATCATGTGAACCATGTATCGACCCAGCTGCCTTATGCGTTGACCGTTGCAGCTGTTTGCTTGGTGGGCTATCTGATTGCAGGCTTTGTGCAGAATGTATTTATTGTATTGGGTGTATCTTTGGTATTGCTGATTGCAATATTGACCCTGATCAAGGTTTTCCAAAAGAAAACAGTATAACTAAAACTAAAAAATACGAGCGGCAAGCCGCTCGTATTTTTTTACCCTCATTTAGTTGACAACTCAACTAATTTGGAATATAATTTAGTTGACATGTACAACTAATTGGGGGGAGCGTTTTAAGATGGACATTTTCAGAAAAAGCTTTTTTCGGATTCATCGAATTGCCCAGCGCTATTATAATTCCAAAATGGAAGAAGGGCTCACCGCTCAAGAGGCTCATGCTTTGCGGGTGATCTCCTTTCGAAAGACAACAACCCAGCAGCTTCTTGCCGACCGCCTCGGGATCGATAAATCGCAGGTAACTCGGTTGGTAAAAAAGCTGGAGCAGGAGGGGTATCTCAGCCGCACCGTCAATCCGGAGGATCGGCGGGAGAAGCTGATTTCTGCTACCCCTAAGGCCGATGCTGTACGGGAGCAGGACCTTGCTCTTACGGGGCGGTTTTATCAATGGCTTCTCTCGGAAATGAGCGAAGAGGAGAGAGAGGCCTTGGGGCAGACCCTTGAGCATTTGCTGGAGCGGGCGGTAGAGGCGAGCAGAAATGGTTTTTCTGAATTGGAGGAAGATCAATGAAATTGATCATGAAGTATATACGCCCTTATTTGAAGCAGATGTCCTTGGGGCTGGTTATTAAATTTTTCGGCACGATCATGGATCTCTTTTTGCCTTATATCCTTGCCCATATCATTGATCGGGTCATTCCCCTTAAGGAAATGGCTCCGGTGCTTTGGTGGGGCGCTCTGATGATCCTTTGCGCGGCGGTTGCTTGGATCACCAATATTATTGCCAATCGAATGGCTTCTTTGGTGGCGAAAAAATCCATCTTTGCCATCCGCCATGATCTTTTTGAAAAAATCTTTTCCTTGGGCAATGCGCAGGTAGATCAAGCAACGATCCCTTCTCTCATTTCTCGGATGACCACCGATACTTATAATCTCCATCGGATGATCGGCATGATGCAGCGCATCGGAATCCGTGCACCGATTTTGCTGCTGGGCGGGATTTTGGTTACATGGACGCTGGATTGGGTCATGGCGGCGATCCTTATGGCAATATTGCCGATCATGGGGGTCATCGTCTATCGGATTTCCAAATTGGGCGTTCCTCTATATACCGGCTTGCAGGAAAAAAATGATGCGCTGGTCCGTAAGGTGCGGGAGAGCATCAGCGGAATTCGCGTCATCAAGGCCTTATCCAAGACGCAGGATGAAAAAGAGCGGTTTTTTGAGGTAAACCGCAAGGTATATCAAGCCGAGACCCATGCCAATCGGATCATGGCCATCAATTCACCGATCATGAATCTGATCTTGAATTTGGGGCTGGTATTGGTGGTGGCAGTGGGCGCGTGGCGGGTCCAGATCGGTGCAACCGGCGTGGGGACCATTACCGCCTTTTTATCCTATTTCACCATCATTCTGAATGCCATGCTGACCTTGACCCGTGTGCTGACCATGTATTCCCGCTCGCTGGCTTCTGCTCGCCGGATCGAGGAGGTGCTTGCGCTTCCGCCGGTTTTGCAGCCGGAAGCGCTGCAAGAGAGCGCAGGGGAAGAGGCGCTTCGCTTTGAGAATGTCTGCTTCTCCTATCATAAAAAGAAAAACAATTTGGATTCCATCTCCTTTACCCTCAAAAAAGGGGAGCGCCTTGGAATTTTAGGCGCCACCGGCGCAGGAAAAAGCACCATCGCTTCTTTGCTGATGCGCTTCTATGATCCCGATGAGGGGCGGATTTTGCTCAAGGGCAAGGATCTTAGATCTATGCCCCCTCAGGAGATTCGAAAAGCCTTTGGGGTGGTCTTTCAAAATGATCAGCTCTTCCGCACAACCATTGGGGAGAATGTGCGAATCGGGCGTGAGATTTCAGAGGATGCAATCATTCAAGCATTGCAGGATGCGCAGGGGGAAGGCTTTGTAGCGGAAAAGGGCGGAATTGAGGCGATGATTGAGCCCAAGGCCTCCAATCTTTCCGGCGGGCAAAAGCAGCGCCTTTTGATCGCAAGAGCCTTGGCAGGCAAGCCGGAATTTTTGATTCTGGATGATTCCTCCAGCGCCCTTGATTTCAAGACCGATGCGGCCTTGCGCAAGGTCCTGCGGGAAAAATATGCCGATACCACGGCCATCATCATCGCCCAGCGGGTAAGCGCAGTGCGGGATTGCGATCAGATCTTGGTATTGGAAGAGGGAGAGATGGCGGGCCTTGGCTCCCATGAGGCGCTTATGGAGACCTGCCCTCTTTATCGGGAGATTTATCGGTTGCAGACAGGGGAGGAGGCGAGAACATGAAAAAAGAACGTCGATTTCGCTCCACCCTTTTGCGCCTTGGAAGCTATCTGATCCAATATAAATGGTTTTTAGGCGTGGCCATTCTTTTGGCCCTTGCCGCCAATATTTTGGCATTGATTGCTCCCGATCTTTCGGGAAAGGCGATTGATGCGGCCGTGGGGGCAGGAAAGGTAGATTTTGAGGCGGTTTTCCGCTATGCAGGCCAGATGGCGCTTCTTTATCTTGCCTCGGCCATCCTTTCTTATCTTTTGCAGGTGGTGATGATCCATATTGCAAGAAATGTAACCTTTCGGCTGCGGCAGGATCTCTTTGAGCGGCTGGCCGATCTGCCTGTTCGCTTTTTCGATAGCCATCCGCCCGGTGATATTTTGAGCCGCCTTTCCTATGACGCCGATAATATCAGCGAGACATTGGCATCGGATGTGGTCCATATCTTTACCGCGATTGTAACCATTGTGGGCTCCCTTATCATGATGCTTCGGATCAGCCCTGCCATGATGCTGGTTTTCCTTGTAACCATCCCGCTTTCCATCCTTCTTACCCGCTTTATTACCAAGCGGACCCGCCCCCTCTTTCGGGCGCGGAGCAAAAAGCTGGGCGAATTGAATGATTTTGTGGAAGAAAAAATCTCGGGGCAGAAGACCTTGAAATCCTATAATCAGGAAGAGAATGTGCTTTGTGAATTCGATGCGGTGGATGAGACGGTGGTAGAGGCCTATTATCGGGCCGAATATTTCGGCAGTACCATGGGCCCGTCCATGAATGTCATCAATAATCTTTCCCTTGCTCTGATCTCGGTATTGGGCGCCATTCTTTATATCGGAAGCGGCGGCGCTGCCATTACCATCGGTAAGATTTCCAGCTTTGTGATCTATAGCCGGAAATTTTCCGGCCCGATTCATGAGATTGCCAATATTTTCAGTGAGTTGCAATCGGCTCTTGCCGCCGCCGAGCGGATCTTCTCGTTGATGGACGAGGAGCCGGAAGAGGCCGATCTGCCCCAAGCGATTGCGCCTGAGCAGGTGAGAGGGGATGTGCGATTGGAGAAGGTCTCTTTCGGCTATACCCCGCAGCGGGAGATTCTTCATGATTTTTCTCTGGAGGCGCGCGCCGGCCAGCTGATTGCAGTCGTGGGCCCCACCGGCGCAGGAAAGACAACGCTGATCAATTTGCTGATGCGATTCTATGAGGCTGAGAGCGGGAAGATTCTGCTGGATGAGCGGGAGATCCATGAAATTACAAGGGATCGCTTGCGCCTTTCCTATTCCATGGTTTTGCAGGATACCTGGCTCTTTTATGGCACCATCTATGATAATATCGCCTATGGCCGCCCCGATGCTACCGAAGAGGAGGTTATAGGAGCGGCAAAGGCCGCAGGGGTAGATCGGTTTGTGGAGGCATTGCCCGAGGGGTATCAGACCATTCTCACCGATGATGCCGCCAATATCTCCAAAGGCCAAAAGCAGCTGCTGACCATCGCGAGAGCCATGCTGATGGATTGCTCTATGCTGATTTTGGATGAGGCTACCTCCAATGTGGATACTCGCACCGAAAAGCTGGTGCAGGCGGCCATGCGCCGCTTGATGCAGGAGAAGACCTGCTTTGTGGTAGCCCATCGCCTCTCTACCATCTTGGATGCGGATCTGATTTTGGTGGTTAAGGATGGCGAGATTGTCCAGCGGGGCACCCATCAAGAGATGCTCAAAGAAGAAGGATTCTATCGGGAGCTTTATAATGCTCAATTTGAGTAAAACCGCTGAAAAGCGGCACTTCTTCCGCCTTTCCGCTCTCGCCGTATCGATATACGCCTTCGATCGGAGAAAGCGAAAGCTGCACCACTTTTGAGCGGTTTTCAGCGAATTTTGAAAAGCGGTATAAAAATTTCAATTAAAATTAAAATCGGGAAGTGCATTTTGCACTTCCCGATTTTTTCCTTATCATTTTCCCGATAGGGGAAATCTTTCACTTTGCTTGAAAAGCAAAATTTCACTCCGCCGAAAGGCGGAATTTCACTTTCTGCCGATCGGCAGAAAATTTCACTGATTGTACGGAAATTTATTTCCGTACAATCTTCTCCATGCCGCCCATATAAGGCCGCAACGCCTCAGGGATTCTTACGCTATAATTCTCGCCATCGAATTCCAGATTATTCTCCAAGAAGGCGATCAACATTCTGGGCGGAGCCACGACGGTATTATTGAGGGTATGGGCAAGATACTTTTTGCCGTCCTCCCCTTTGACGCGAATGCCCAGTCTTCTTGCCTGCGCATCGCCCAGATTGGAGCAGGAGCAAACTTCAAAATATTTCCCCTGCTTGGGAGACCATGCTTCCACATCGTAGGATTTCACCTTCAGATCAGCCAGATCACCGGTGCAGCACTCCAAGGTGCGTACGGGGATATCCAGAGAGCGGAAGAGCTCTACAGAGTAGCTCCACATTTTATTGAACCAATCCATGCTCTCTTCGGGCTTGCAGATAACAATCATTTCCTGCTTCTCGAATTGATGGATACGATAGATGCCTCTCTCCTCAATGCCATGAGCACCCTTCTCCTTGCGGAAGCAGGGAGAATAGCTGGTTAAGGTCAGGGGCAGAGCGCTCTCGGGGGTGATGGTATCGATGAATTTACCGATCATGGAATGTTCGCTGGTGCCGATCAGATAAAGATCTTCCCCCTCGATTTTATACATCATGGCGTCCATTTCCTCAAAGCTCATAACGCCGGTTACCACATTGCTGCGGATCATGAAGGGGGGCACGCAGTAGGTGAAGCCCTTATTGATCATGAAATCTCTGGCATAGGAGAGGACCGCGCTGTGAAGGCGGGCAATATCGCCCATCAGATAATAGAAGCCCTCGCCTGCCACTTTACCGGCCGCCTCTTTATCGATGCCTGCAAAGTGGGCCATAATATCGGTATGATAGGGGATCTCAAAATCCACCTTGGTCTGCTCGCCGTATTGGCAGACCTCAACGTTCTCTTCGTCATTTTTCCCCACAGGGACACTATCGTCTACAATATTGGGGATCTGCATCATGATTTCCTGCAGTCGCTTAGCAAGCTCGCCCTCTTTCACCTGCAGCTCGGCAAGCTCTGCTGCCTGCGCGCCTACTTGCTTTTTAATCTCCTCAGCCTCTTCTCTTTGGCCCTTTGCCATCAAGCCGCCGATTTGCTTGCTCAGGCGGTTGCGGTTGGCCCGCAGATCGTCGGCCCGTTTGTTGGAGGCAAGCTTCTCATCGTAGACTGCGATGGCTTCATCCACCAAGGGCAGCTTATGATCCTTGAATTTCTTGCGGATATTCTCTTTTACAAGCTCAGGGTTTTCTTTCAAAAATTTAATGTCCAGCATGGTTTTGCTCCTTTATATGATCTGACTGAATTATTTATTCTTTTCTTTGATTCGCTCTTCCAAAGAAGAATAGGGGACTACCGCGTTGAAGGCAGGCAGCAAGCCCTTTTTCTCGGGGTTTTGAGGCACCGGCCGATAAATATCATGGCCGGGATAATGATTTCCCTCTACCAGGACAGGCCCATCGGGGGTGATGCAGAGATCCCAGCCCACCAGCCGCACGCCCGGCACTTTTTTAGAGGCGTTATAGGCCAGCAGCAAGGATTGCTTCCAAAGGGGAAGGGCGTAGCCCTCAAAGAGGGTATCGGTATCGGGATGGCGCTCAAAGGCCTGCCCTGCTTTATTGACGGCATATTTTTCTAATTTGCCCGTCTTGGGATCTACCGGCACGACCATACCGCCGGAATTGAAATTATCCACCACAGCCCCGCCGCTTCCGATCCGAAGAGCGGAATAAAGCAGATGGGGATTTCCCTCATCATCCACCATGGTAACCATTCTCAAGGTATTGACGGAGCCTGCATAGATCTTATTGATCTTATCATGCTGCTCCAACACCGGCTCTAAAAGGGTCTGCCCGCCGGTTTTCAGGCGATTATAGAGCCCCATCAAGCCCTCCTCCGGATCTAAGGAACATTTTTCAACTCCTTTGCCGCAAAGACCATCCTGCGGCTTTGCAATGAAGGTGGGGTGCTGGATGACAAAATCCGCAAAGGTATCCGGATCGGATTGGGAGAGATCTAAAAATTCTCTGCCGCATTCTTTTTCAAAAAGAGCCAGAAATTCCGTCTTATTATTAAAATAATGATAATCCTCTCGATTATTGAGGGCCCGCACATAGCGGGTATTTTTTCCGCGGGTCAGGATGGTGGCACGCTGCTCATCGGTCATATCATACATGCCGAAGATGGTATAATCAATGTAGCCCGCCTCATAGCGGATGCCGCAAAGGAGCATATCCCAAAGGATGGCAAGATGATGCATGCCGGTAAGCTCTCTTACCTGCTCCACCCGATCCCAAAGGCCCTTAAAATCAAGGCCGATAATCCGCTTAAAGAGATAGATGATCTTATTCATTGGGGATCCTCCTTCTCAGCTCGGCAAGATCAAAGGATGCGGCAAGGGTCTGATTGCCCTTGCGCAGGCGATAGATCTGCCCGGCGGTATTTTG
The DNA here is from genome assembly GCA_045586045.1 of Eubacteriales bacterium. Taxonomy (GTDB): domain Bacteria; phylum Bacillota; class Clostridia; order Oscillospirales; family QAKW01; genus QAKW01. The sequence continues at coordinate 1,319 of JAZMZQ010000085.1, read as the reverse complement.
CTCGATGGTATAACCATCCGGAGTCAGGATGGTATTCCAAAGCGCATAGGGGGATTCGAAGGGCGCGCGCAAGCCCTCCTCTTCGGTGAGGGCGCGGATAAATTCTTCCACATCCGGCCCAAAGGTGAGGGTGATTTCCTTGGTATTGCGGAAAAGGGTGCATAAGGTTACTGCCCCTTGCCAGCCCAAGGAGGAACGCCACTTTTCAATTTCGACCAAGGTCTTTTTGGAAAGACCGAGGATTTCGCTCATTTTTTGCTGACTATAGCCCACTTCGTTGCGAACCAGCTTTTCCTTGCGGTCGCATAGGGTGATAAAAGCATCACGGGTCATAGGCTTCTCCTCTCTGCATGATTTGCGGGGAAACTCCAGTGTAATATTACACTATTTCCCGCCGTTTGTCAAGAGAGGCGGCTTTTGCTCCGTTTTTTGGCGGGAAGTTGCGCGAAAACGACAGCGATCAGCATCAGCGCGCAGCCCAGCCATTCCTTATCGGTGGGGATTGCCTTTTGCACCACGATCGCCGCTAAGACGGCAAAGACCGATTCCAAGCTCATCAGCAGGGAGACGACGGTGGGATTGGCATCCTTCTGCGCAATAATCTGCAGGGTATAGGCCACGCTGCTGGAGAGAATTCCCGCATAAAGGATGGGGAAAATGCAGGCCTGCAAGTGGACCCAAATCATCTTCTCAAAAAGAAGGGAGAGGGCAGAGGAAAGGATGGCGGTTACAAAAAATTGCATACAAGAGAGGCGTACTCCGTCTACAATCTGGGTATAATGATCAATGACCAGAATATGTGCAGTAAAGGCGACAGCGCAGAGAAACACCAAAAAATCGCTGAATTGGATGGTGAAATCTTCTTTAATGCAAAGGAAATAGAGGCCTGCCGCCGCAATGACGACAGCGATCCATACGGTGAGCGGCGCTTTTTTCTTGAAAAAGATGCCTGCAATGGGAACCAAGACAATGTAGAGCGCGGTAATAAAGCCCGCCTTGCCCGCATCGGTATCGGCAAGGCCCGCTTGCTGAAGGTTGGCGGCGATGGTTAGCGCAATGCCGCAGAACAGACCGCCTAAAGCCAATGGCTTGCGCTCTTCTTTTTTGGGGATGAAGGGCTCTTTTTTGATTTTGGAGAGGACCCATACCACGCCCAGCAACGCAAAGGTTGCAATGAAGGAGCGGGCGGCATTAAAGGCCATGGGGGGCATATAGTCGGCCGCAATATTTTGGGCCACAAAGGTAGTGCCCCATAAAAAGGCGGCGATGATGGGTAAAAGGGTGGTTCTTAATCGATTCATTGGTTACCTCTTAGAAAG
>JAZMZQ010000084.1:0-7404 GCA_045586045.1 Eubacteriales bacterium | reverse complement strand
TAGGCCGCTATGTATCTGATGCAGCGGGCGCATATCCCTCCACCACCAAGGGTGAAGGCTATGCCGAGACCTATAAGGTTGTATTCATAAATCAACTTGATAATGATAAAGTTTTGGGCACCTTCTATACCAAGGCGGATGGTAAGCTTCCTGCAGCTGCAGCTGCTTTGCTGAATGATGCAATGTATGGATGGACACTGGGCGGCGCCGCTGTAGATGCCAATACGGTCTTCTCTGCCGATGCGGACGTTGTATCTGCCCTGACTCATAATTTCAACGGTACTCCCGAGCACATTGCCGGCACCAATAGCCATAAGATCCCCTGCACCGACAGCGGCTGCTTGGCCAGCAAGGTGGCAGATTGTACGGTTTCTGATTATGCCCATAAGGTAGAAGCAGGCGTTCATAAGCATGACGCAAAGTGCGTTTGCGATAATGTCCTCGCTACTGAGGAGTGCGATATTGATTACACACCCGGCACCGGCGTTCATGCTGAGAAGTGCAGCAAGTGTGATTACGATGTGGCAAATGTAACTTGTGAATACAAGAATTGGGCGCATGTAAGCGGCGAGAGAGAGAACGCTCAGCATAAGGGCACCTGCGTATGCGGTAATTTCGATATTAAGGATTGCACCTTTGATAATGGCGTAACCACTCCTGCTCAACTCGGCGTATGCGGCGAGACAAAGTATACCTGTACCGTTTGCCCCTACAACTATATTGATCTGATTGCGATGAAGAACGATGCTGCTTTGAATGTCATTGCAAGCGACGTGAAGATCGGCGATGAGATTGTTGTAGAGATTCGGCTGGAAAAAGGTTCTTATGGCGGAATCAGCGGAATCAACTTTGATCTCAGCTACGATGCCACCAAGCTGACCTTCAAGGAAGCGCTTCCCTATACTGCATTTACTTCTGTGGCAGCGGATACTTCTGTAAGCGGTAAGATCAACTTTATCGCTTCTAAGAACGAAAATGTAAATGCTGATGACGGCATTGTACGAGTTGTATTTGAGCCTGTAAGCGATGAGGCCGATCTGGTATTCACCGCTACGGTGAACAGCGCTGTTACCTTCGATGGCAATCACAACGAACTGCCTACCGAGATGGGCGGCGATCAGGCAACGGTTGCTGTAACAGACGGCGCGATCCTCGGCGATGTCAATTCCGACGATGCAATTACCCTTGCAGATGCTGTATTGGTATTGCGGGTAATCGCCGGTAATCTGAATGAGAGCGCAATTAATGTACGTGCTGCTGATGTGGTAGACGATTTTGCAACCAGCGGCCAAAAGATTACCACTGCTGATGCGATTGAGATCTTGAGAAAGGTTCTCGAGCAATATTAAGCAAAAAAGAGTGCGTATTAGAGCCGTACTCAAAAGAATAGTAAAAGAGCTGTGTAGAAAATTTCTACACAGCTCTTAATTTATTATTTATGATAGCTTTCGTGCGCATTGATTTTTTCGGCTCGAAAAAACTGTTCGGCTAAAATAACCCGCATCATTTGGTGAGGAAAGGTCATTTTAGAGAAGGAGAGCCGAAGATGCGCCTGCTGCTTTACTCTCTCGCTCAGGCCATAGGAAGAGCCGATCAAAAGGGCAATCTCGGAGAAGCCATCTGAGGGAAGATGAGCAAGAAGCTCTGCAAGCTCTTCGCTGCTTTTCTGCTTGCCCTCTACGCAAAGGGCGATGGTATAAGCGCGGGGATTGATCCGCTTTAATAGGGCCTCGCCCTCTTTCTCTAAGGCAAGATCAATCTGCTTTTGGGAAGGGTTATCGGGTAGAAGGCTCTCCGATAGCTCCACAACGCTCCATCCGCCGAAACGGGAGAGGCGCTTGCGATATTCTCCTTCTGCTTCCTTCCAATATTTTTCTTTCAATGATCCGATGCAATAGACAGTGCACTTCATCTTAAACCTCCAGTGCGGGGCACCAAGGCCCTGCTACCTCAATCCGCACATCTTCAATCCCGTATTGGGAAAAGGTCTCCATAATGGCGGCCTTGGCGGTAAGGGGGGTATTATTATGATCGCTCAGGTGGGCAAGGACTGCAGTTTTCAGCTCCCCTTTCATGGCATTGAGCGCCAAAAGAGCCGCGCAATCGCCATTGGAAAGATGCCCGCGCTCCCCGCGAACCCGCGCCTTTAAGGAGGAGGGATAGGGGCCGTATTCCAGCATATCGGGATCATAATTGCTCTCCAGCATGATGAACGAGCAGCCGCTGAGATGCTGCAGCATGGCAGGGGTGATTTTGCCGGTATCGGTAACGAGAGCAAGGGAGGCCTCTCCTTCATCAAAGCGGTAGCCGCAGCTTCCCGCCGCATCATGGCAGGTGGTAATGGGGGTGATGGTGCAGCCGAAAAGGGAGAAGGGCTTTCCTTCGTGGGCAAAGCCATCTACCTTTGCCGCCGCCAAGGTTTCTGCGCTTCCGTAGAAGGGGAGGCGGGTATGCTTTTGAATCTGAGGGATGGCCTTGATATGATCGCTATGAGCGTGGGTCAGCAAGACTGCGCCTACATCCTCCCAGCTTTTGCCCTGCGTTTCCAGCGCACGGGTGATCTGCAAAAAAGGCACGCCGCAATCGATCAACAAGACCTTCTCGGCCCCCATATAGAGGGTGCAATTGCCCTTACTTGAAGAACAAAAGGGATAAATCTTCGGCATGGTATTATAACATCCTTTGTATATTTTTCAACTATTTATTATAACAGTTTATCCAAGGAAAAGCAACTGTCAAAAAGGATGTAGGCAAGGGCCAGCAGCAACGGGATATCCGGCCCCTCCTTCCCCCGCAGCAGGACAAAGCCGATGGCGAGAAGCAGAAAATCTTCCCAATGATTTTCTTCCTCCTGCGGCATAATGGGAGGAGCAGGCTCTTCTTTGGGGATCGGCTTCGCAGGGGCAGGGCTCTTCTTTTGGGGCGGATAAAGCTGACCGTCGGATTGAATATGAATTTCCATCAGAATCCCCCTCGCAACGCTTGGGCCAAGCGCAATAATTTTAAGATTTTAGCGGCCTCATCCACCCGTGCTTTACGCTCCGTTCGTAAAAAAGGCTTCAGTGCCAAAAGAAGATCGCAGCGTGGATCCGCCTCTGCGCCGGCCTTTTGCAAAAGGCCGGCGAATTTGATCATCGAGCCAAGGTCGGCCTGATTGCCCAAGAGGGCGGAAAGGGGATTTTCTCCCCTTGCGCCAAAGGCTTGCAAGAGGCCGCCAAGATCAAGCCCGCCTTCTTTCGGCGTGGCTTGATTGATGGATTGCAGCAGCCCGCCAAGGTCTAACCCAGAAGATCCTTCAGGCGGTTGATCACTTGGGGGCTTTGAAGAAAATCCTGCGGATTGCCGTCTCCCGCCAAGCCGCTGAGCAGGGCGCTGATATCCTCGTTTTTAAGATTATTTTGGATCTTTTGCATCTTTTTCTGATCGCCCACCACACTTTGCACCATTTTTTGCTGATCGGGGCTGAGCGCATTCATGATTTTTCCCAGCAGAGCCGTCTGCTCCCCTTTATCCATATTTTTGATCTGAGAGAATAAATCTTTTTGATTCATTGGCAGTCTCCTTTCAAAAAAATGTTCCTTTTCCCTTTATTTTATGCTACAATAAAAATATTGAGAACAAGGAGAGAAAAAAGTGCTGCGATTTCTGATCTTTTCCGATAGCCATGGCAGGCGTGAGCCGATGCTGGAGCTATACAAACAATATCCCAACGATGGGATCATTCATTTGGGCGATCATATTGCCGACGCTCGATGGCTGATGGAGCATACAAACGGGCATCCTGTCTATCAAGTGCGAGGCAATTGCGATGGTTTCGACCATGGCCTTGAGGAGCAGCTGCTTCTCTTGGGCGGGGTGAAAATAATGCTTTGCCACGGCCATCGCTATCAGGTTAAAAGCGGCTATGGGGCCGCCATTGCCGCCGCCAAGAGGCAAGGAGCGGAGGTCCTGCTCTTTGGCCATACCCATCTTCCCTTTATGGAGAAGCGGGAGGGGATTCTTTTGATGAATCCCGGCAGTATTCGTAATCCGCAGGTGGAATACGGAATTTTGGAGATTGAGCAAAATCAAGCGAAAGGAGTGCTGATGAAGCGCTATGAATAAAATGGATGTCATTCGCCAATACAGCCCCTTGGCCCTTGCCTATTTGGGGGATGGGGTATATGAGCTTTATGTGCGCCGCTATGTATTGGGGCAGGGCAACTGCCAAAATCATAAGCTCCATGAAAAAAGCAAGCAGTTTGTAAGCTGCGAGGGGCAGGCGCGATTTTTAGACCTGCTTTGGCAAGATCTGACCGAAGAGGAGCAGGAGGTGGTTCGCCGCGGGCGCAATGCAAAGAGCCATTCCAAGCCCAAAAACGCCCAACATGGCACTTATCATGCCGCCACCGGCTTTGAATCTCTATGGGGCTTCCTTTATCTATCTGAGGATACGGCGCGAATGGACGCGCTTTTTAATAAAATAATTGAAACCTGCGTAGAATAGAGGTAGTCTGTTTTACGGAGGTATAAAATGAGAAGGATCGGCAGTTTACTATTGGGCGGCGCCCTTTTCGGGCTGGGAACGACAGTGTTTATCAACCCCCATCGGGTGTTGCTGGGCGGCGCAACAGGGCTTGCAACGATTATTTCCTATCTTTCCGGACTTCCGATGGGTCTTTCCATGTTTTTGGTCAATCTTCCGGTGCTGATCCTCTCTTTTTTAATTTTGGGCAAGCGCTTTTCCTTGAAAGCACTGGGCGGGACGGCTTTGCTTTCCCTATCCTTGGAGCTGAGCTCCTTTTTGCCCTCCTTTAGCGGGGATCGCCTTCTTTCCACCCTTTGCGGAGCGGCCCTCACAGGCGCAGGAGTGGCCCTGATTTGCGGGCAGGGCGTAGTAACGGGTGGGAGCGATCTGGGCGCCTTGCTGCTGCAAAAGAAATATCCCGCTCTTTCTTTTGGAAATTTGGTCTTGCTGATTGATGGAGCGGTTGTCCTTCTGGGCGGCATCGTCTATCGGGAATTGGAGACCATTCTCTATTCCCTGCTCCTTGCAGTGATCTATACGGTGGTGCTCAACACTTATCTGAAGGGCCGCACCCAAGGGCGGGTGGCATGGATCATTACCGCAAAGCCCATTGAAAAGCTTCTTTTGGAAAAAATGGGGCGCGGCCTTACCATCCTTCCGGGCAGCGGCGGCTTTACGGGGGAGAAAAAGCAGATCCTTTTTTGCGCGCTGCATACCGGAGAGGAGCGGCAATTACGCCGCATTGTATATGAAGCGGATCCTCAGGCCTTTATGGTGGTAGGGGAAGCAACGGAAATTTTAGGGTTTGGCTTTCAAGACCCGAAAAAAGAGGAGATCCAATGATCGAATATCTGAAAAATATTGTAGATCTTACCCCCTATCTTGGCAGTAAGGGATATGAGGGAGTAAGATACAATCCCAAAAAAATAGGGCGGGAGGCATTCTTGAAAATTGCCCCCTTTCAGGTGGAGCAATCCCCCTTTTATCAAGAGGGATTTCGCATCACTCAAGGGGAGATCGACGGCAATCATCCTTACCATCTTGCAGGCCTTTATTATTTTCAAGAGCCCAGCGCCATGAGCGCTCTTACCGCCCTGCAGCTGGAGGGCCATGAGCGGGTGCTGGATCTTTGCGCCGCTCCCGGCTCCAAGGCAACCGCCATCGGCGGGGCGCTGAAGGAAGGGCTTTTGGTGGCCAATGAAATTGATGGGAAGCGGGCGGCCGTATTAAGAGAAAATCTGGAGCGGATGGGCATCCGGCGCTGCGTGGTAACCCAAGGAGAGCCGCAGCAGATGGCGAAGGCACTGCCCTGCTATTTTGATAAGGTGCTGATCGATAGCCCTTGCTCGGGGGAGGGAATGTTTCGAAAATATCCCCGCATTTTAGAGGAATGGTCGGAGGAGCTGGTGGCTCATTGCGCCCGCCGCTCCCGCGCCGTATTGGAGGAAGGGGCGAAAACTTTGCGCGCAGGCGGAAGGCTGGTTTATTCCACCTGCACCTTTAATTTAGAGGAAAATGAGAAAACCATTCTTTGGTTTTTGGAGCGCCATCCCGATTTCGAGGTGGTAGAGACCGGCCTTTCGGCAGGGGCTAAGGGGCTATTGGGGCTGGATCGGGCAAGGCGGATTTTTCCGCAGCACGGGGGCGAGGGGCATTTTGTCTGCGCTATGGTGCGTAAGGGAGAAGAGGCGGCAAGGCCTGCTCCTACCTTTAAGGCGGAAAAATGCCAAGAGCCGATGGACGAGCTGAAAAAGGTGCTGCAGGAAAGGGTGAGCGGAATCGGCTTTTGCAGAGGCAATTATTTTTATCTTGCCGATGAGGATCTTCCCAATCCCCAAGGGATTCGCATCCTGCGGGCAGGGCTGCAGGCGATGGAGCTTGCGGGCCGCCATTGGAAGCCCTGCCATCATCTGGCCATGAGCTTGCCCCAAGAGGCATTCCGTTTTGCAAAGGAATGTAGCTTGGAGGAGGCGCGCCTTTATGTAAATGGGCAGGTGCTGCCCTGCGAGGGGCAAGGCTTCGGCGTGATGGCTGTGGAAGGCGTGCCCCTCGGGCTGGTTAAGGCGGCAGGCGGAATGGGAAAGAATCATTTCCCCAAGGGGCTTAGGACCTTGAAATAATTGACATTTCCGAGAAAAGCGTTATAATACATACGAGGTGAGAAAAATGGCAATGACATTAGGCGTAGATGTAGGCGGCTCCACCACTAAGATTGTGGGTTTGGATGGCGGCATCATCGGTGCTTTGCAGGTGCGGGCGGGAGATCAGCAGACCTCTCTCTTTGGCGCCATCGGGCATTTTTTACATCAATTTGATTACTCCTTGGAGCAGGTGGAAAAGATTGTATTGACCGGCGTGGGAGCGGCTTTGATCGAAGAGGATATCTATGGGATTCCCACTGTAAAGGTGAATGAATTTGAGGCCATCGGCCGTGGGGGCTTGCTTCTCAGCGGAGAGCAAAAAGCGCTGATTGTCAGCATGGGTACGGGGACAGCCTTTGTCTATGCAGAGGGCGATCAGGTGCGCCATGTGGGCGGAAGCGGCGTCGGCGGCGGCACGCTGATCGGCTTATCCTCCAAGCTTTTGGGGGTGAAGGAGATTGATGCCATTTTAGATCTTGCCAAGGACGGTGATCTTTCGATGGTGGATCTTTCCATCGGCGAAATCAGCAACGGAGAGGTCTCTAATCTTCCTTCTACGGCGACAGCGGCCAATTTCGGGCATGTGAAGCCTTGCGCCAAAGCGGGTGATTTTGCTTTGGGCCTTTTGAATATGATCTATCAGACCGTTGGAGTATTGGCCGGCTTTTATTGCAAGGAGCGCCAAATTAAAAAGGTGGTCTTTACCGGTTCGCTGGCAGCTCTTCCGCAAGCAAAGGAGATGCTGGAAGCGGTGGG
>JAZMZQ010000083.1:0-3905 GCA_045586045.1 Eubacteriales bacterium | reverse complement strand
GCGATACGAATTAGTAGAGGGCGCCCAGTATCCTCTACCCCACGAAGATAAGATAAAAGTTGAAATCCGCTCGGTTACACAGGAAGGTGACACCGTCAAAGCCGAAGTGTATGTTGACCATCATACCGTTACGGTTGTCAGTGGTGGTGAACCCGTCATCGCACATGCAAGCAACAGCTATTCCGTTGCCGGCGACTCGGTTCACGAAAGCTGGTGCCTGAAGTTTACCATTGAGAAGGAATAAGGCTCTTGGCATTATCTTGACGAGGCTCTTCAAAAAATTAAAAACGTAATATCAGCGAAAGCTGAAAAATAAAGGAGATTTTATTATGAATAAGAATGAACTCATTTCTGCTGTTGCAGAAGCAACCGGTATTTCCAAGAAGGACACTTCTGCCGTAATCGGTGCAACTCTTGATAAGATTGCCGAAGCGATGGTAGCCGGCGATAAGGTACAGCTTGTTGGCTTTGGTACTTTTGAAACTCGTGAGCGTGGTGAACGTACCGGAAAGAATCCTCGCACAGGTGAGGAAGTTAAAATTGCCGCTTGCAAAGCTCCCGCTTTCAAGGCTGGCAAGGCTCTTAAAGATGCAGTGAACAAATAAATATAGTATTAGAAAAGCAAGCAGAAGGCACTTCACTCCGTTGAGGTGCCTTTTGAAATATATTGGGAGGAGGTGATGAAAATGGGCTACCGAAAAATTGTTATTGACGGTGTGGAATACAAACTGACGCCCAAATGGTATAAAGAGTATTTGTCGGCATGTGAACTTATGAAAGAGGCGAAAGAAACCGATGTGAAGAATCTTGATAAATCCGAACTTGTTGATATACGTGATGTAAAGATAGACAGTAAAAAACCATATCTTATTCGCATAATAAGTTATATCAATCAAGTTAGGAATCCGTATTGTTATCGCGTTGGCGATGTAGTAGTTAGGGTTTCCTACGCAGGAAAAGACAAAACCTTGACGGATTCCTTTACCGAAATGATTTCCTCTATGTAAAAATAGAAGAAATCGTCAGGAGGTGATATTTAGGCCTCTTTCAACGTAATAAATTATTATATCGATTGCATCTAAATGCGAATAAATTTATGAAAAATTTTTCTCTCTTTTTCTGTACAAAAAGAAAAATTTGTGGAAAACGGGCTCATAATTTCCATAAAAAGAGTGATACTAATACCAAGCAAATTCACAAGCAAAATTTGCAAAAAAGGACTTGGGACGGGTTGTTACTGCGAAAACGCTGAAAACCCGCATAAACACTGACTTTTTTGCAATTTTTTCTCTTTGTGTTTTTGTATCGCGGAAAATTTTGATACAAAAACACAAAAAAACAGGTGCTTGTTTTTCGCAAAATCAAAACCCCGAAAACCCGCATAAATACTGGGTTTTTGGCACTTTTAGAGTAGAGAAAAGGAGTTAAAATATGAAAGCAACAGGTATAGTTAGGCGCATAGATGATTTAGGGCGTGTGGTTATCCCCAAAGAAATCAGAAGAACCATGAGGATTCGTGAGGGTGATCCTTTGGAAATTTTTACCGGAAAAGAGGGCGAGGTGGTCTTTAAGAAATACTCGCCTATGGAGAGTTTGGCGGATCATGCGGCGGAGTATGTGGCGGCAGTCCATACGGTAACGGGATTTTCCTGCGCGGTTTGCGATCGGGATCGGGTGGTCGCTTTTGCGGGCGCAGGCAAGCGGGAAGCCCTTGAGCGGGAGATCAGTGCACGCTGCGAGGAACTGATGAGCGCGCGGCGCGCCATCGGCGCGGAAAGCGAAGCTTCGGGCTTTCCTCTTTTGCGGGATCAGGATCAGCTTCGGGTATTATCCTTTTATCCCATCATCGCCGGCGGGGATCTTGCGGGGATGATTTGCCTGATTCAAAACCCCGATAAGCGGCCCGGCCCTGCAGAAGAGAAGATGCTTTATACCGGCGCGATCTTTTTAGGAAAGCAGCTGGAAAGCTAACCTCTTTTTTGCATTTTGATATCATGATATCAAAATTGAAAGAAGGGAAATAAAAAACGGAGCAGAGGCTCCGTTTTATTATTTTTCATAGTCGAAGGAGAGGCGCTGGCTCACTGCCGGGCGGACAAGGCCATCGGCAATAGCAACATGGGCAGGGTGCTTTTGATAAGCGGCAAGGGCAGCCTCGCTTTCAAAAGAGGAATCCATCATCAGATCTCCTGCAGAGCAGGGGAAGCCTTCTATGAGGATCTTCATCTCGAGAAGGCCGTCGATCTTCCCGACCAAGCCCTCCAGTTCCTTTTTGATGGCCGCCTTGGTGGCGCAAGGGTCGGCAAGGCCCTCCTTTAATTTCCAGATAATCATATGTTTAACCATTTTCATTCTCCTTAATGATCGTTTTTAATGTATTAAGATAAGCGGTCTGCAATGCGGCGGGGGCTTCTATTTTTACTTCCTCCCCCAAAGAAGTGAGCCATCCATAAAAGGGCAGGCTTGGAATGAGGTTTACATGGATGGTAAGGCGGCCGTTTTCGGTAGGGTGGGGAACCAGATTTTTGCCGAAGCGATCAATCATCACATCCAAAAGCCTTGCAGGGAAGGAGAGGGTAACCCGCTCGGTCTTTCCGCCAAACATACCGAAAAGCCTTGCGGTATAATCCTCCATATGGATCTGCTCAAATTCCTTTTCTCCTTGGCGGGGCTGATCGGCGATGCGGATCTCGCCCATCCGATCCACCCGATAGTGGCGGATGGCGCCGCTGCCATGGTCATAAGCGATCAAATAATAGAATTGATCCTGCCATAGAAGCTGCCAAGGGGAGCAGGTATAAAAAGCGCCGTTGCGGCGGGGGATTCGCTTGAGCAGCCCTTGATGGGGCATCCAATCAAAATAGCGAAATTCCACCGCCTTGCCTTGGGAAATGGCGCGGCCCAGATCATCGATCAGATAGAGCACCGTCTCGTTCATATTCTTGATTCGATCTGCTACGTAGACCCGCCGCTTGAGATCGCCGCCTTGGTGGCGGCTGGTAAGGGCGGTGAGCTTTTCGATCAGCTGCTCGGATTTTTTCTGGGTAATAAAGCGAGAGGAGGCCACCGCATCTGCCAAAAGACGCAGCTCCACCTCTTCAAAATAGGGGGGAAGGGCGTAATAATAGGTGGCAGATCCGATCCGCTCTTTTTGGATCTCCAGCCCGCAAAGGCTCAAAGTCTCCATATTTTCATAGATGCTTTTTCGCTCGGCGGAGATTCCTTCCTTTTCCAATGCGGAAATAATCTGCTCCATGGTCAGGCCATGGTTTTCATCGGTCTCCCGCAGGAGAATTTCCCGCAGGAGCAGAATCTTGCGTTGCTGATGAGGCTGTTTTGCCATCGGGCATCCCTCCTTTTTTAATTATTATATATTAGGAGGGCACCTTTTGGCAAGGGGCGTTTTGAATCATCAGGGTTTCTTGCAGGAGGGGATAGGAGATCAATCGGCTGCCATCCAAATCTTCTTGATGAAGATCGATGCCGATAATCCGCTCATTTTGATGGGTGGTATAGAAATAGACGCCGTTTTCCAGATCGCAGCAGGCGGTATAGATGGTATGCTCCAATTGGCCGTCCTCTAAAAGGACGCAGCCCTTGACCTGCTCGACGGTGCCAAGCACGCGAAAAACCTGCCGCACCTGATCGGCCTTGCTCTCCCCTATGGTCGCTAAACGATTGGTAAAGGCGGCGCGGATAAAGCGAGAGGAGGAAGAGAGATCCCCCGGCAGCCCCATGCCGCCCATGCCGCGGCTGTAGGGCGCGCTTTCGGGGAATAGGGGATCGGCGCTTTCCGAGGCCGAAAGATGGGAAAATTCGCAGAGTTTTTGCAGATGGTAGGGGAAGGGCGGATTATTGGTCAGCACCCCGACGGGATTCTCATAAAGTTTAAGCCCTTCGGCAGT
>JAZMZQ010000082.1:0-5760 GCA_045586045.1 Eubacteriales bacterium | reverse complement strand
ATTGAAAAATATCATCTTAAGGAGCGGGAGCAGATGCTTCCTCTTTTGGAGAAGCTTTTGAAGGCGGGGGATACGGTGCTCTTTAAGGCATCCAATTCCATGAATTTCCAAGGCTTTGCAAAAGAAATGAAGGAAAGGATGAGAAAAGAATGAATCATTGGACCATATTAATAGCAGTGGCAGTCAGCTTTCTTTTGGCGCTGATTTTAGCGCCGTGGATTCTGCCTTGGCTGCGCAGGCTGAAATGCTCCCAAAGCATTTTGGAGATCGGGCCGTCTTGGCATAAGGAAACCAAGCAGGGCACCCCCACCATCGGCGGGCTGATCTTCATAATTCCTACCATAGTGGTTGCTGTCATTTTAGGAATCGGCGGCATGCTGAAAGGGGATTTTCGGCTTCTGCTTTCCCTGCTCTTTGCAATCGGATGTGGAGTCATCGGCTTTATTGATGATTACATCAAGGTTGTCAAAAAGCGCAATCAAGGCCTTACGGTTATGCAAAAGACATTGCCCCTTCTGCTTTTGATTGCTCTTTATCTTGCAGGGCTTTATGCTTGCAATATCATCAGTGATTCGATTTTTATCCCTTATTTCAATGTGCGCATCCATCTTTATTATTTCTATTTCCTGATCATGATTCCCTTTATTTTCTTCTTTGTAAATTCAGTGAATCTGACCGACGGCTTGGATGGATTGGTAACCAGCGTATCGCTGCCTTATACCATCTCCTTCATAGTGATGGGATTCTTTTTGCAGACCGGCAGTGATAATACGGGCATCACCGTATTTGCAGCAGCGCTCACCGGCGGACTTTTGGGATTTTTGATCTATAATTTCCATCCCGCAAAGGTATTTATGGGAGATACAGGCTCTCTTTTCCTTGGTGCGGCGGTTGTGGCGCTGGCCATGGCTTATGATATGCCGTATTTCATTTTGATCGGCGGAATTCTTTATCTGATCGAAGGGGTATCGGTGGTGCTGCAGGTGGGCTTCTATAAATTGACCCACGGCAAGCGCATCTTTAAGATGACTCCGATCCATCATCATTTCGAGCTTTCCGGTTGGTCGGAGGTAAAGATTGTGGCAATCTTTACGATAATCGCATCCATCGGATGCCTTTTAGCCCTTTGGGGAATGTTCTATTATCGTTATTTCAATGTATAGGTGGTGAAACCGCTTGACTAAGTGGGAAGAATTTAAGAAAAAATGGCTTGTTCCCAGAGGTACAGCAGGCAGTATAGATTTGGTCTTTTTGATTTTGGTTCTCAGCCTTTTGGCCTTCGGCCTTGTGATGGTGGCTTCTGCAAGCTATGTAAGCGCCCTTCATAAGACAGGGGATAGCTATACCTATATCAAGCGGCAACTTTTATTTGCAGTGATCGGAGTGGCGCTGATGCTGACCGTTCCTCATTTTAACTATCAGCGGCTGCGTAAATTTTCTATTTTTTTATTAATTGCAGCGGTTATCATGCTGGTGATGGTGCTGATTCCCGGTATCGGAATTGTGGCCAATGGTGCCCGCAGATGGCTGGGCTTTGGCAGCTTTACCTTCCAGCCCAGTGAGATCGGAAAGCTTGCGATTATTGTCGTCTTTGCTTCGTATATGTCGGCAAACTATCGGCGTATGAAGGAATTTAAGGTGGGAATCTTGATTCCTGCTGCCGTTTTGGCGACAGTTTGCTTCTTAGTGGCCATCGAGACCCATGTATCCGGTGCAATTCTGATCTTCTTGGTGGGCGTTGTATTAATGTTTGTAGGCGGTGCCAATCTGAAATGGTTTTTTACCATCGGCGGTGTGGGCGCGGCTGCTTTGGCGGGCTTTGCAATTCTCACTCCCTATGCCAAGACCCGTATTGATACCTGGCTGAATCCCTTTGAAAATGTATTGGGGAGCGGCTATCAGACGGTGCAATCTCTTTATGCCATCGGTAGCGGCGGGCTTTTGGGGCTTGGCCTTGGCCAATCCCGCCAAAAATATCTTTATATTCCCGAGCCGCAAAACGATTATATTTTTTCCATTATCTGCGAAGAACTCGGCTTTATCGGCGCTATGATGGTGATTGTCCTTTTTGTCCTGCTGATCTGGCGCGGATTTGTCATTGCCTATCATGCAAAGGATAAATTCGGCTCTCTTTTAGTGGTCGGAATTGTATCCCGTGTGGCCATTCAGGCGATTCTGAACATTGCGGTGGTTACCAATTCGGTGCCGCCTACCGGAATTTCCCTGCCGTTCTTTAGTTACGGAGGAACGGCGCTGGTATTGCTGCTGTTTGAGATGGGCATTGTATTGGCGGTATCCCGCCATTCAAGAATGGAGATCAAGGAATGAGAGTGTTATTAGCAGGCGGCGGCACTGCGGGCCATTGCAATCCCGCACTTGCCATTGCAGGAATTATTAAGGCAAAAAATAAGGATGCGAAGATCCTCTTTATCGGAAATGAGGGGAGCATTGAGGAAAACTTAGTCCAGAAGGCGGGCTTTGATTTTAAGGCGGTGAAAACCCAAGGCTTTCGCCGAAAATTGACGGTGGATAATTTCAAGACCGTCTATCTTTACTTAAAAGCCAAAGATCGTTGCCGCAGGATTATCAAGGAATTTAATCCCGATTTGGTGGTGGGAACCGGAGGATATGTATCAGGGCCGGTGGTTTCCGCTGCGCAGAAAATGGGGATTCCAACCTGCATCCATGAGCAAAATGCTTATCCCGGAGTTACCAGCAAGATGCTCTCCAAAAAAGCCGATATTGTCTTTATCAGCTTTGCAGGCTCAGAGCAATATTTCGGAAAAGTGAAAAAAATGGTCCTCTCCGGCAATCCTTTGCGGGAGGAGATTCTTACCCTCTCTAAAGAAGATGCACGCAAGGCGCTGGGACTTCGTGCAGATGATTTTTATCTGCTTTCCTTTGCGGGAAGCCTTGGCGCCCGAGAAGTCAATCGAGCAATGGTTGGTTTTATTGCAAAAAATGCCAAGGAAAGGGAATTTAAGCAGGTCCATGCTACCGGCCGGTTTGGCTGGGAGTGGATGCCGGATTCCCTGAAAGAAAAAGGGGTATCAATGGAAGATCCTCATATTAAGGTGGTCGAATATCTTTATGATATGCCGACCCATCTTGCTGCGGCAGATGCAGTGATCAGCCGCGCAGGCGCCATCACCTTGGGCGAGATTACGGCCTTGGGGAAAGCGGCGGTTTTGATTCCATCCCCCAATGTAACCCATAATCATCAATATCATAATGCACGCTCCCTCTCTGATCGGGGCGGGGCAATGCTGCTGGAGGAGAAGGATCTTTCGGCAGAGACACTTTATGAGATGGTTCTCTCTTTGAAAAAGGATCCGCAAAAAAGAGAAGAACTCGGAAAGCATGCAAGAGAACTTGCTTTGCCGGAGGCTGCAGAATGTATCTATCAAGAGATTTTTCAGCTTTTACATTCCAAAAAATAAGGAAGTGATATCAAGAGTATGAATAGTGTTGAGCGCTATTATCAAAAAAAGAAGCGGAGAAAAAAGAAGGCAAAGGTGCTCTTTTTTACCTTGCTTTTAGCATTCTTTTTATTGAGCCTTGCTATCCTTTCAATGACGGTATTTTTTAATGCCGAAACCATTGAGGTAGAGGGGAATACCCGCTATTCTGCCGATGAAATTTTAGAGATCGGCGGCCTTAAGATCGGGCAAAATCTTTTCCGCTTGGATAAATTTGAAGTCATCGACCAGATGAAGACCTTGCCCTATATTAAGGAGGTTACCATCCGAAGAAAGCTTCCCAATACCTTGAAGATCGATATAGTGGAAAATCAGCCGGTTGTATGGGTAGAGTGTATGGGGCAGGCAGCGCTGATGAATGAAGAATATCGGGTATTGGAATTTGCGGAGCTGATTCCCATTGATCCGGAGGCGCAAGTGCAAGAGACGCCCGAGGAAGAAAAGCAAGAAGAACCTACTGAGGAAACGCCCTCCGAAGAAGAAACGACGAAGGAAGAAGAGCCTGCTACGGAAGAAGCAGATGGCGAGCAAGAGCAAGAGGCATCCGGCGGGCTTGTAATCGAAGAGACGCCGGAAGAGGAAGAAAAGCCCTGCGTTGCCGATACCAAAAAGCCTGCGCTGGAAGGAAATGTACCCTTTCTGAAGGGGGTTGAGGCAGGGGAGATGAAGGTAGGCGATTTTCTGACCTTCAAAGAGGAAAAGGATTATACCGACTTTCTGAAAACCCTCTATGAGGCCTTCACCCGCAATGGAACGCTGGAATGGAAAGGGGTAACAAGAGTTCATTTTAAGGAACGCTATGATATCACCCTTCAATATCGAGAGAAGATCACCATCGATTTCGGTACATTGGATCGGGTGGAGACCAAGCTGGAATTGGCAGAATATCTTCTGGAGCAAAACGGCTACGGTCGGCAGGCGGTTGTGGATGTATCCGATACCGAGCGGGTTTATTTCAGACCCCAAACCAAATAAATTTGGGGCTGTAAAAAAGTCTGAACCGCAAAAGGCAAGAAAAATACAAACTCTAAACCGAATATCTTCGCTAAAAAGTGAAAGAGGAAGAAAAAATATTGCAACATTGCAATATTTTTCTTTTTATCAGTGCCTTTTGCTACCTCCAAATCGAGCCACTCGGCGTATCACATACGCCTTCGGGTATCCCGTAACCTTTGGTTACGGCTCGATTTACGAAGGTTTCAAACATTTTTTCCTATCCCCAAAAAGGGGCTGTAAAAAATCGTTGCGATTTTTTACAGCCCCTTTCCATACTTTTCTATTAAATTTTAGGAAAAGGTCTTGCAATTATAACTAAAAAATATTAGAATAGTAATATATGTAATGAATGAATATAAATTGCAGGAGGTATATAGGTCCGATGATCAATTTCGAATTTGCAGAAGCCGGCGATGATGTTGTAAATATAAAGGTAATCGGCTGCGGCGGCGGCGGGTGTAACGCTGTCAATCGCATGATCAAAGCAGGAGTGAAGGGTGTGGAGTTCATTGTCATGAACACCGACCGCCCTGTGTTGGATTCTTCTGCAGCTCCCATTAAATTGCAGATCGGCGAAAAGCTGACCAAAGGCAAGGGCGCAGGCAGTGATCCTGTAGTAGGGGAGAACAGTGCTCTTGAAAATAAAGAAGAGATTCAGGCGGCGCTCAGAGGCGCTGATATGATCTTCATCGCAGCAGGCATGGGCGGCGGCACCGGTACCGGAAGCGCTCCTGTGGTCGCTGAGATTGCAAAGGATATGGGAATCCTTACTGTCGCTATCGTAACCAAGCCCTTCAGCTTTGAGGGTGGCTTGAAGATGAAGCGGGCAGAAGCCGGTATCGAAAAGCTTCGTGAGCATGTAGATAGCTTGATTGTCATCCCCAATGAGAAGCTCAAGGATGTATC
The DNA here is from genome assembly GCA_045586045.1 of Eubacteriales bacterium. Lineage (GTDB taxonomy): Bacteria > Bacillota > Clostridia > Oscillospirales > QAKW01 > QAKW01. The sequence continues at coordinate 379 of JAZMZQ010000082.1, read as the reverse complement.
TTCCGAGCGGATCACGCTGCTCAATGCGTTCCAAGTGGCAGACGATGTATTGCGTCAGGGCGTTCAGAGCATTTCCGATCTGATCTTGATCCCCGGCCTTGTAAATGTAGACTTTGCTGATGTCCATATCATCATGAAGGATGCCGGCAATGCCCATATGGGCGTGGGCCGTGCAAGCGGCGCTGATAAGGCTGTAAATGCCGCTGCCATGGCAATTTCCAGCCCCTTGCTGGAGACTTCGATCGAAGGTGCTACCGGCGTCATCTTCAATATTACTGCTTCTCCCGATATCGGAATGGATGAAGTGGATGAAGCCAGCCGCATGGTGCAGCAGGCCGCTCATCCCGATGCCCTGATCATCTTCGGCGCCGCCTTTGAC
>JAZMZQ010000081.1:0-5072 GCA_045586045.1 Eubacteriales bacterium | reverse complement strand
CCTATTATAACTATTGCGCCCTTTGTAAATACTCCAAGTTCCAGCTCTGCACCGCTTATAACAAAGAAAAGCGCAAACAAAGGCGATGTCCATTTATCAGAAGCACCCATAAGATCGTGAGACAAAGGGCATATATTGCAGAATACCGTACCCAACATCATACAGGTAAGCAGAGAAGAAAAATGAATATGCACAGGACCTATGCTGAATTCAAGCATCGCTATGGAAGCAGTAAGGAAAACTGCCGCTATTGTAAGATTTAAACGGTTTGTGTTTGAATTGAAAAGTTTTTCGAGTTGAGTTAAAACCCAACCCATTATAGCGCCCAAAACCAATGAGCATACAATTTCAACCAAGGGATTTACTATTATAGAAATTAAGTCCACCGAGCCGCTAACAAGGGTTTTTGCTATACCGAAAGAAACCGCAAAAACTATAAGACCAACCGCATCGTCAAGAGCAACTATGGGCAATAACAGTTTAGTTAACGGGCCGTGTGCCTTATACTGACGCACTACCATAAGTGTAGCAGCGGGTGCAGTAGCGGTGGCAATAGCACCGAGGGTTATAACCTGCGGCAGTGTAAGTATTTCAGGCATTGCAAGGTGTATAAGGTATAACGCAATATCAACCACTAATGTTGCTGCCAAAGCCTGAAATATACCTATATTAAGAGCCTGCTTACCTGTTTTTTTAAGGTCTTCAAGCCTGAATTCGTTACCAATTGAAAAAGCAATAAAACCGAGTGCCACTTCGGAAACCAAAGAAAGGGTACCAACCGATTCCAAGGTATTGAAACCAATTCCGTTAAGACCTAAATCACCTAAACAGTAAGGTCCAACCAACACACCGGCTATAAGGTACGCCGTAACCGAAGGTAATTTAAAAGGTTTAAAAAGTCTGGTCATTAAAAGACCTGCCAATAATGCTACCGATACAGAAAGTAAAGTATTCAAACCGCACATCTCCTCAAAGGAATATATTATAAAAGGTATGGACAAAAGTGTATATTTTTTCAACGGTTGACATTATACTACTGCAATATCCAAAAGTCAATCGAAAAAAATCACAAAAAAGACTTGACAAATAGTAAACTTCACTGTATAATGCGTATGTTGCTTTCCAAAGACAGCAGGTGGCGTTATCGCCGTAAGATTTTCGCCTGCCGAGGTACGCGGCTTTAGTTTAACGCTTATTTTGTGTTTTATTATGCCTGTTCCTCGTTTGGAACAGGCATTTTTTACTATTCGGAGGTGAATACATTGCCAAACGCATCAGTTTTAGAAATCAAGAAACAGCAGGTTGCAGAATTAAAAGAGAAACTTTCTGCATCAATTACAGGTGTTGTTGTAGATTACAAAGGTATCACCGTGGCTGACGATACCGCTCTCCGTAAGGAACTTCGTGAAAACGGCGTTGAGTACTTCGTAGTTAAGAACTCTATTCTCGGCCGTGCTATCGAAGGAACTGACCTTGAGGAAATGAAGTCTGTACTTGAAGGTACTACTGCTATTGCCCTTTCAAAGGAAGATTACACAGCAGCAGCAAGAATCCTCTGCAAATTCGCAGAAGGTCACGACAACTTCAAAGTTAAATCAGGTTTCCTTGATGGAAAGGTTGTAGACACTGCAACTATCGATTCACTTGCAAAACTGCCTTCCAAGGAAATACTCCTTGCAACAGTTTTGGGCGCCTTCCAGGCACCTATCGCAGCATTTGCCCGTGCTGTACAGGCTATCGTTGATAAAGACGGCGAAGCTGAATAATTATTAAAAACAAAAAAACAAAAACAAAAAACATTTTATGGAGGAAATTAAAATGGCATCAGAGAAAATCACAGCTATGATTGAAGAGCTTAAGACTCTTACCGTTCTTGAACTTTCAGAACTCGTTAAAGCAGTAGAAGAGGAATTCGGCGTATCCGCAGCAGCAGCTGTTGCAGTAGCAGCAGGCCCTGTTGAAGGCGGTGCAGCTGCAGCTGAAGAGAAGACTGAGTTTGACGTTGTATTGACCAATGCTGGTGCATCCAAGATCAACGTAATCAAGATCGTTAAGGAGATCACCGGTCTGGGCTTGAAGGAAGCTAAGGAGATGGTTGACGGCGCTCCCAAGACCATCAAGGAAGGCGCTTCCAAGGATGAGGCTGAGGAAATTAAGAATAAGCTGACCGAAGCCGGCGCTACTGTTGAGCTGAAGTAAGAATTTCAAAAAAAGATTCCCCCGACCATTACGGTCGGGGGAATTTTTGAAAGAAAGGAGGGGAGTGGCAGATGGATTTTAGCCCTGTAGGGAAAATAGGGCTTGCGCCGATGGCAGGCGCAGGAGATAGCGGGTTTCGCCGAATTTGCAGAGAATTTGGCGCAGATTATACGGTATCTGAAATGATTAGTGCAAAGGCGATTCAATATGGTGATGATAAGAGTAAGACCTTAGCAGATCATCATCCTGATGAAGAGCCGATTTTGATCCAACTTTTTGGCCATGAACCCGATCCTTTGGCCTATTCAGCAGAATTTATTCAAAGAAAGTATAACCCTATTGGGATTGATCTGAATATGGGCTGCCCCGCTCCGAAGATTTTTAATAATGGCGATGGGAGCGCACTGCTCAAAGATGCAGAACTTGCTTCAAATTTAGTGAAAAGCGTGAAAAAGGCTTGCGACTGCCCTGTGAGTGTAAAAATGCGAATCGGCATTCATTCCTTCAGCGCAGAAACCATTGAATTTGCGCAAAAAATAGAAGATGCAGGTGCAGCGTATATTACCGTCCATGGTCGGACGCGTGATCAGCAATATGCAGGGAAGGCTGATTATCAAGCGATCAAAGCCATCAAAGAAGCGCTGGAAATCCCTGTGATTGCCAATGGCGATGTATGCGATGGTCCGTCTGCAGCACGGATCTTGAGAGAGACGGGTGCCGATTGTCTAATGCTCGCGAGAGGCGCTTTAGGCGCGCCATTTGTCTTTTCAGAGATTAAATCCTATCTTCAGAATAAGGAAACAACAAAAATTTCTCTTGAAAAACGCTTTGATGTCTGCTTGCGTCAGTTATCTTATATGATTGAGGATAAGGGTGAAGGAAAAGCTTGTGTTGAATTTAGAAAGCATATGCTTTGGTATCTTAAAGGAATCATAGGTGCTGCGAAATACAAAGCTTCCGCAGGGCATCTTTCCTCCTACGAAGATTGCAAGGAACTGATTGGAAGGATTTTAGAAGATAAAAAATAAAGGTTGTCAGCTTAATTTTGCCGACAACCTTTATTTTTTTATTGCTTATTTAATGCAACGCACTTTCAATACGCCATCTACGGCAGAAAGCTTGGCAACTACATCCTCACCAACTGCTTCGTTGCAATCGATGATCGTGTAGGCATAATCGCCTTTGGATTTATTCAAGAGATTCTCAATGTTGATCCCCTCGCCGGAGACAATGGCGGAGAGGGAAGAGAGGACATTGGGAATGTTGCGATGGCAGAGGCAAATTCTCATTGCAGAAGTGAAAGGTGCATCAATTGCGGGATAATTCACAGAATTGGTAATGTTACCAAACTCCAAATAATCACGTAGCTCCTTTACTGCCATGACTGCGCAATTATCTTCACTCTCGGGAGTAGATGCGCCCAGATGGGGGATGGGGACAACGTTTTTCATTGCAATGGTTTTTTCGTTCGGGAAATCAGTTACATATTTTGCAACCTTTCCGCTCTCAAGGGCTTCAGCGATATCCTCATCATTGACCAAATTTGCGCGGGAGAGATTTAAGATACGTACACCGTCTTTCATGGTGGCAATAGTGTCTTTATTAACACAATGCTTGGTCTCTTCGGTAAGAGGAGCATGAATGCAGATATAATCGCATTGGGTGAAGATATCGGCAATATTGGCAGCTTTTTCAACGTGATGATTCAAATTCCATGCGGATTGCAGGGAAATGTAGGGATCGTAGCCCAATACCTTCATGCCGAGATGCTGAGCAGCGTTTGCCACTTGAACACCGATAGCGCCAAGGCCGATGACACCTAATTTTTTGCCACGAATCTCGGGGCCTACAAACTGAGATTTCCCTTTTTCGACTTGCTTAGCCACATCATCACCGGTCAGGCCTTTTGCCCATTCAACACCGCCGATAATATCACGAGAAGCCAAGAAAAGAGCGGCAATCGCCAATTCTTTTACTGCGTTTGCGTTGGCGCCGGGAGTGTTGAATACGACAATCCCTTTTTCGGCGCAAACATCCAAAGGAATATTATTAACACCGGCTCCTGCACGGGCAACTGCCATCAAAGAAGCGGGTAATTCCATATCATGCAGGGAAGCGCTGCGGACAAGAATCCCATCAGGATTTTCGCAGGCATCTGCGATCTCATATTTTCCATCAAAACCGTCAAGACCGATCTTGGCGATTTTATTCAATGTCTGAATTTTCATTTTATTCACCTTACTTATTTTCTTCTTCAAACTTCTTCATAAAGTTAACCAAAGCTTCAACACCCTCATAAGGCATAGCATTATAAATGCTGGCGCGCATACCGCCTACAGAGCGATGGCCCTTGATGTTTACAAAGCCTGCTTTGGTGCATTCTGCGATGAACTTCTTATCCAATTCCTCATCGCCGGTGATGAAGGGTACATTCATCAAAGAGCGGGAAGCACCCTCAACAGTGGGCTTAAACATAGAGGATTGATCAAGGAAATCATAAAGAAGAGCAGCTTTTTTCTTATTCTTCTCTTCCAGCACCTTGATGCCGCCCATATTCTCAATCCACTCCAGAACCAGCTTTAATACATAGATGGCATAGGTGGGGGGAGTGTTGAACATGGAATCGTTATCAGCATGGGTCTGATAGTTGAACATGGTGGGAGTAATCTCCTGCGCATTACCAATCAGATCCTCGCGGATGATTACAACGGTGAGGCCGGCGGGGCCCATGTTTTTCTGAGCGCCGGCATAGATCATGCCGAATTTGGAGACATCAATCTCTTCGCTGAGAATGGAAGAGGACATATCGGCAACCAAAGGTACATTTCCGGTTTCGGGAAGCTCATAGTACTTGGTGCCATAGATTGTGTTGT
>JAZMZQ010000080.1:0-18589 GCA_045586045.1 Eubacteriales bacterium | reverse complement strand
CACTCGGCGTATCACATACGCCTTCGGGTATCCCGTAACCTATGGTTACGGCTCGATTTCGAAGGTTTCAAACATTTTTCCTTTCCCCCAAAGGGGCTGTAAAAAAATCAAAGCGATTTTTTTACAGCCCCTTTTTGGTTCCTTTTTCCAATAATAAATAAATATTGACAAAAGCCTTGCCATCGTGTATGATATAAAAGCGTTGTAACCAAATTGTAATCATTTTGAAAGGGAGGTGTAGTTTTTGACCAAAGCAATGAAATCCGGATTAATTGCAGTATTATCGGCGTTATGGGCGATGGTGCAATTTATATATAAGGTCGGCTTTTTGATCGAGAGCATCTTTGTCTTCGTATTTCGATTCACGGTGCTGCCGGTTTTTCGCTTTTTGAAAACCTGCACCCCTAAAAATGTCTTTGAATGGATTTGCGCGCTGGGTGAGCGGGTCATGGCGATCGCCGTCATGATTGCAAAGGGAATCCATCACGGAGCGGTTTGGTTCTCCAAGAGCTTTGTCCATGATTTCAGCTATTGGGCGCCGATCTTTTGCGTGGGGATGGTGATTTGGGTTGCCGTCTTTTTCCGCAATAATACCATTGCGCTGGAAGTAACCGTCGGGGATAAGGCCGTCTCTTATGTCCAAAACGAGCGGGAGTTTACCCAAGCGGTAGCGCAGGTGGAGAAAAATCTGGCTTCCACTTTAGGGGAAAACTATTGCATGTATTCGGTCCCCCAATATAAATTTGTCGTCGTGCGGAAGAATCGGATGGCCGATGAGGAAAGCCTTTATGTGCAGGCCTATCGGGCGGTTACCGAGGAGATCGGGAATCATTTCGGTCTTTATGTGGATGGCGAGCTGGTTGCCGCTTCCGAGCAAAAAGAAACCATTGAGATGGTGCTGAATGAGCTCAAGGCCCCTTATGAGACGGGGGTAGAAAATGAGCGGGTGGAGTTTGTAAAATCTGTCGAGATCCGAAGCGGGCTTTTCTCTCCCTCGGATATGAAGGATGCCGCTCAGCTGCGTCAGCTTTTCGCAGGATCTACCGATCCTCGGTATTATACCATTCAGGAAGATGATTATCTGAGCGACATTGTTGAAAAAACCGGCGTATCCCGCAAGATGATCTATTTTCTGAATCCCGAGTTGGATGAGCGCAGGCTGATCCCCGGCAGAAAGGTTTTGATTTCGGAGCCGGATGTCTATTTGGGCGTCAAGGTGGTGCGAACCATCTCTTATGAGGAGAGCATCGCCTATACCACCAAGCGTATTGCTTCCAAGGATCTTTATCTGAATCAGACAAAGGTGAAAAAAGCAGGTCAAAAGGGCGTGCGTGCCGTTACGGCAGAGGTTACCTATATTGACGGGCAAAAAACCGGCACCAAGATTCTTTCCTCTAAGGTTACCCGTGAGCCGGTAACCCGCGAGCTTTATGTGGGGACAAAGAATTATCCCACCTCCTATTCCTCTTTGGCAGGAACGGGCGCATTCATCCATCCGCTGGGCGGGAGAGGCTATATTTCCAGCCGCTACGGAGGAAGTCGTAATCATAAAGGAATCGATCTTACCATGAGCGGTGCATACGGAAAGCCGATTTATGCTTCCGCCAGCGGCACGGTCATTTACTCCGGATATTACGGCACCTATGGATATTTGATTAAAATCCGCCATAGCAATGGATTTGTCTCCCTCTATTCTCATAACAGCGCCAATCTGGTATCGGTTGGTCAATATGTAAATCAGGGGCAGCAAATTGCAAGAATCGGCTCTACCGGCCGCAGTACGGGGCCGCATCTGCATTTTGAGATTCAAATCAACGGCTCGCGCGTAAATCCCTATCCCTATATCTTCTAAAATAAATTACAAGCTCATTCGAAAAATACCGAATGGGCTTGTTTTTTTATGGCTATATTATTGAATTGAATGAGAATATATGGTAATATAAATAATGAATAACTATAAGGAAGGTGAAGAGCGTGCGAAGAGTGTTGGGCGAAAGCAAAATCATTCGCTTATTTTCAGCGGGCGCAAAGGGCTTGATGGCTTCCGTGCGCAAAAGCATGCTCTTCGGCAGCCGAAAAGAAAAAAGCAGGGAATCGGCGCTGGCAAATCTGCTCAACCGCTCCAAGCTGACGGAGCATTTTTTGCAAGGCTTGCGCGAAAGCGCGATTGCCCGCAGGCTTTATCATCATAAAGATGCATATTTCGGGCGGATCGTCTGGCTGCTTCTTTCCTTGGCGGCGGGGATCGCGGCGGGGCGGATGCAAGGCATCGGGCTCGGGATTGCTTGGGGCGGAGCTATGGCGGCTTTGCCCAGAATCTTCTCTCTTCCGCCTTTTTTTGTATTTTGCGCACTCTTGGTCTTACTGCCCGTAGGCAATACCACCCTTTGCTGGATTTTAGGCCTCATTTTGCTGATTACCTATCTTTTTGATCGGGCTTTCGGCGGCGCAGAAGGAATGCCTTGGGATCGATCGGATGTTTTGCTGCTGATCTTTCCGCTCTTCTGCTTGCTCTCTGCGGCTTTTTCTGCTGATGTGGCAGATTCCTTCAAGGTGGTGGGGATGTGGAGCGGCCTCTTTCTCTGCGCGCCGCTGGTGCGGCGGGTGGTTCGCAGCAAAAAGCAGTTGATTCTCTCCCTTTTATGGTTGGCAGCGGGGGGGATTCTCAGCGGCGGAGTAGGGCTTTATCAATATTTTTCCGGCATGGTGGAAACCTTCTGGACCGATACCGCTCTTTTTGAGGATCTGGAGCTGAGGGTCTATAGCACCTTTGCCAATCCCAATGTATATGGGGAATTTTTGATTTTGCTGATCCCCCTTCTTGCTTCCCTTGCTATGTATATGAAAAAGAGGATGTGGCGGGTGCTGCTGATCGGGGTGGAGCTTTTGCTTTTGGTCAATTTGGGGCTCACTTACTCGCGGGGCTGCTATTGCGGCCTTGCCCTTGCGGCAGTAGTCTTTTTATGGTATTATAATAAAAAATGGATGATGGGCATTTTGATCGTGGCAGTGCCGGTGGTCCTGCTTGCTTTGCCCGAATCGGTCATGGAACGGATCATGAGCATCGGCAATATGGCCGATGGGTCTACCGCTTATCGTATGTATGTCTATTTGGGTACTCTTGCCATGATGGGGGTCTATTGGTTTTGCGGCATCGGCATCGGGGAAGGAGCTTATCAAGCCGTCTATCCCGCCTTTGCCTATACCAATATTGAAGAAGCGCCCCATTCCCATAGCCTCTTTTTGCAGGCGGCGGTCTCTTTCGGGATCATGGGTGCCATCTATTTGATGATTCTCTTTTATCAATATCAAAAAAATCTGAAAGCAGAAAGTGCTGCTCTTCAAGGAAGAGAGCGGCTGCTGATCATCGGCTTTCAGGCGGCGATGTGGGGCTTTGTTCTCCAGAGTCTTTTTGATTATACTTGGTATAATTATCGAATCTTTCAGCTCTTTTGGATCATCTTAATGCTGGGCTTTGCCGCACCGGCCATCTTGAATCAGCCGAGAGAGGAGGCCGCCCATGATTAGAATTGCCCATTGCATCAGCGATACCAATTTCGGCGGCGCAGGCCGCGTATTGCTCCATTATTGCAAGGAGCAAGATCGCAAGCATTTTGAACTGACGGTCTTTTTGCCCAAAGGAAGCGCACTTTTGCCCCATCTTCGGGAGGCGGGGGTAAAAATCATTGAGCTGGATGGGCTTTATGATCGCTCTCTTCATTGGAAGGATATCGGCCTTCTTCGGCGAGCGCTCAAAGGCTTTGATTTGGTCCATGCCCATGGCGCTCTTTCTGCCCGCATTGCCGCAAGGCTTGCGGGAGTGCGGGTGATTTATACCCGCCATAGTATCTTTGAATTGAAAAAAATCAGCCGTTTTGCGCCGGTGCGATGGCTCAAAGGGCTTATCGAGCGTCTTTTTGCCGATGGGATTATTGCCGTATCGCCGGCAGCAAAAGAGCTTTTGGTCCAAAGCGGGACCCCCTCTTCCATGATCCGCGTGATCTTCAATGGCGTTGCGCCCCTTAAAAGGGAAGAGCCGATCTATCGGGAGGAAGGCTTTATGGTGGGAATTGCCGCAAGGCTTACCAAAGTAAAGGGCCATGAAGATCTTTTGCGTGCCTTTGCAGCCCTTCCCGAAGGGATCAAGCTTCTGATCGCGGGCGAGGGCCCCGAAGAGCAGGCCCTTCGCACTCTTTCAGAAGAGCTGGGGCTTTCGGAGCGGGTTCGCTTTTTGGGCTTTACGCAGGAAATAGCAGGCTTGATGAGCAGCTTGGATCTGCAGATCAACGCTTCTTTCGGCACAGAGGCTACGTCCATGGCCTTGCTGGAGGGCTTTTCCTTGGGAGTGCCGGCGGTGGTTACCGATTTCGGCGGAAATCCTTATGTGGTGGAGGCGGGAGTCAGCGGCGAGATTGTCCCCGCGCGAGAGCCTGCCGCCATGGCGGAGGCGATCCTGCGGATTGCAAAGGATTCGGCTTATCATCAGCGGCTGCAGCAGGGAGCCGCTGAGGCGTATCAGAAAAAATTCCGTGCTGCGCGAATGGTGCGGGAGACAGAATCGTATTATAGGGAGGTTTTAGCAAATGAAAAGAAGGTTTAATTGGCTGGATGGCATCTGCATCCTTTTGGTCGGGGTGTTGATCCTCGGCGGGGTATGGTATTTTACCCAAAAAGAGGAGCCCGAGAAGGAAAAAGACGAGGTTCCCTATACGATTACTCTGCGTTGCGCCCAGACAACCGATGACCCGCTGAATTATCTGAAAGAAGGAGACACCCTCTATTTCCAAGGCCGCGAAAAAGAGATGGGCACCGTTCTTTCTGCGAAGGAGATTGAGCGGGCAGTAGAGGAATTTGATAGTAATAAAGGGGAGTATGTATTGCTTACAGACCCCTCGGAGCAACTGATTGAATTGAAGGTTGAGGTCATGGCCAAGCGCAGAAAGGAAGAATTTCGCGTCAACGATACCAAAATGCATGTAGGCCAGACCATCTATCCCGAAACCGACCATGCCCGTGTGATTGCAACCGTCTGGAGTGTTGAGGAGGTGGCAAAATGAGATTGATGGATGAAAAAGGCCGCATTTTCGGTAAAATAAACATCTTTGATCTGATTGTATTGGTGGCGGTCATTTTAGGGGTTGCCTTTATTCTGTTGCGCCCCACCGCCGATGAGAAAAAAGAGGCGGAGGTCTCTCGCCAAAGCGCTGTCCTGATGATGGAGATTGAAGGGGTGCGGGATTATATCGCCGCCGCTTATCAGGAAGGGGAGCCGATTTATGAAGGAACGACCGAAATCGGCATTATCAAGGAGATTGAAATTGCTCCGCAGAAGGTCGTAAAGCTGCAGCCCGACGGCAGCTATAAGGAAGTGGAGAGAAAGCTCTATTTTGATGTCAAGCTGACCCTTGAGACCGATGAATATTATGAAAACGAAGGGCAGTTTGTAGATGGAAAGGGAATGCTGTGCGGCACCTCTCATCCTATTACCAACGGAATTGTAAACAACGACGCTGTCGTGCGTTCGATCAAAATCATTGAAGATTAAGGAGAAAAGACCATGAGTAAGAATATTCATCTGATTTGCAATGCCCATCTGGACCCTGTATGGCAATGGGAATGGGAGGAGGGCGCCGCCGAAACCCTCTCTACTTATCGAATCGCCGCGGATTTCTGCGAGCAGTATGAAAAATTTGTCTTCTGCCATAATGAGGCGCTGCTTTATCGCTGGATTGAGGAGTATGATATGCCCCTCTTTGAGCGGATCAAAAAGCTGGTGGCTGCAGGCAAATGGCATATTATGGGCGGCTGGCATCTCCAGCCCGATTGCAATATGCCCTCCGGCGAGGCCATGGTCCGCCAGATTGCAGAAGGAAGAAAATATTTTAAGGAAAAATTCGGCGTTGTCCCCAAAGTGGGCGTCAATGTGGATCCCTTCGGTCATTCCCGCGGCTTGGTGCAGATCATGGTCAAGACCGGCTATGAGGGCTATCTCTTTATGCGCCCCTATGCTTCCTTTAAGGAGCTTCCTGCCAAGGAATTTACCTGGGAAGGCTATGATGGCTCTACCGTTGTCGGAATTCGTACCGGCGCATATAACTCTGCTAAGGGCAAGGCCGATCAAAAGATTCGCGGCTATGTGGATAAATGCCCCGAGGATGATTGCGTAGTCTGCCTTTGGGGAATCGGCAACCATGGCGGCGGCCCCTCTAAAGAGGATCTGGATAAAATCGAAGCCCTTCGCAAAGAAGTGGGCGAAGGGGTCCATATCATTGATTCCACCCCCGAAAGGTATTTGGAAGCCATCAAAGGAAAGCGTGATCTGCCCAAGGTCGATACCAGCCTGAATCTATGGGCGCCCGGTTGCTATACCAGCCAGGTGCGGGTTAAGCAGAAATATCGTCAGGCAGAGAACACTTATTTCTTTACCGAGAGCATCTGCGCCCATGCCGCAGAGCAGGGCTTGATGGAGTATCCCTCCAAGGATTTTGCCGAGGCTCTTTATGATATCCTGACTGTTCAGTTCCATGATATTCTTCCCGGCTCTTCCATTCAGGCCGCCGAGGAGATGGGCATCCGTATGGCAGATCATGCGCTGGAGATTCTTTCCCGCTTGAAAGCCCGCGCCTTCTTCGCGCTGGCCGGCGGGCAGAGAAAACCGGATCCCGATAAGATCCCCATGTTTGTCTATAACCCCCATCCCTATCCCTTGAAGGGAGATTTCACCTGCGAGTTTATGCTCTGGGATCAGAACTGGAATATTGAATATCTCCAGCCTGTCGTTTATGACGATCAGGGCAACCGTTGCCCCGCCCAAGGGGAAAAGGAGAACAGCACCATTCCTCTGGAATGGAGAAAGAGAGTCCTCTTCCATACTACTCTTGCGCCCATGAGCCTCAATCGTTTTGATTGCGCATTCGATACCATCGAAAAGAAGCCCACCCCCATTCAACCGTTGGACGGAAATTGCTATCTCATTGAAAAGGGCGATCTTTTGGTAAAAATCAACCGCAAGACCGGCCTTGTGGATCAGCTGAAAAAGGGCGGTAAGGATTATCTTGCAGAGGGCGCTTTCGGCCTTGAGATCTTTAAGGATGATTTTGATCCTTGGTATATGAACGCAGAAGGCTGGCATGAAAAGATCGATCAGTTTAAGCTTCTTTCCGCCAAAGAAGTGCAGGAATTCTGCGCTTTGGATGAGCCGATTGAAGGGGTGCATATCATCGAGAGCGGAGAGGTCCGCACGGTGGTAGAGGCCATCTTCGGCTATAAGACCTCCCGCGCGATTGTGAAATATATGGTCTCCCAAGAGGAAGGCCTGCAGGTAGATATCCGCATCAATTGGAATGAAAAGCAGGAGCTGGTTCGCTGGAATATTCCTTCTGCTTTTGGCGCAGATACCTGCATCGGTGAGCATCTCTACGGCAGAGAAGAGCTCTTTAAGGGAATGAAAGAGAATGTGGCTCAAAAATATGTGGCCATCTGCAATGGGGATCAAGCCATTCAGGTCTCCAATATCGGCACCTATGGCTCCGCCTTCGATGATGAGAAGGGCGCGCTGAAGATGACCCTTTTGCGCTCTCCCTCCTATTGCGCTCATCCCGTTGGCGAGCGGAAGGTAATGCCTCAGGATCGCTATATGCCCTATATTGAGCAGGGCGAGCGGGATTTCAGCTTCAAGCTGACCTTCGGCGCGAAGGAGGAGGTATTGGATCATGCAGGGAAGGTGGCCCATCAATTCAATCAGCCCGCCATGGCCTTCTCCTTCTATCCCACCGGCACCGGTGTCAAGCCCAAGGCTTCTTGGCTGATGGAGAGCGATGTCATCACCTGCAACGCCTTCAAGAAAGCAGAGGATGGCAATGGCTATATCCTGCGGCTCTTTAACCCCACCGAAAAGGAGCAGAGCGCTACCATCGAGTGGAAGGGCGAAAAGACGGAAATTTCCTTTGGAAAATATGAGATTAAAACCCTGCGATTGGCCGATGGCGTTGCCGAGACCGATCTGCTGGAAGGATTGTTAGACTAATAAAAAGGCGGATTTGAGGCACCCTCCGTAAGGAAGGTGCCTCCGTTATATTCGCCTGACGTAGAGTGAAAAATATGAAAAAAACATGGATTCATCCAAACCTTTCGGAATTCCCGAAAGAATATCATTCTATTTTGCAGGAGACGCCAATTTTCGATAGCAGCTGCTCTCCCGAGGCAAAGGTTTATTATATTCCAAAAGGGGAGGGGCTCTATTTGAAGCGTGCCCCAAAGGGCGCTTTGAAAAAAGAAGCGGATCTTACCGATTGGTTTTATCAAAAGGGCCTTGCCGCCAAGGTGCTGGATTATAAAAGCGCAGAAGAGGATTGGATGCTGAGCAAGGCGGTAGCAGGGGAGGATTGCACCCATTATATCCATGATCCCAAAAGGCTCTGCGATACCCTTGCCGAAATTCTGCGAATGCTTCATGATCTGCCTTTTGCAGATTGTCCCGAGCAGGACCGCCTCACCGCTTATTTTGAGACCGCCGAAAGAAATTATCGAAAAAAGCAATTTGATCTCTCTTTTGCATGGCCCGGCGGCGAAAAAATCGAGAGCGCGGAGCAAGCGTGGAAGCTTATCGTGGAGCAAAAGCATCTCTTAAAGAAGGAGGTTTTGCTCCATGGGGATTACTGCCTTCCGAATATCATACTGAAGGATTGGCGGTTTTCGGGCTTTATCGATCTCGGTGCCGCAGGAGTAGGGGATCGGCATATCGATCTGTATTGGGCCATCTGGACCCTTCAATTCAATCTGAAAACCGATGCCTTTGCTGAGCGTTTTAAGGAAGCCTATGGCAAAAGCCTCATCGAAGAAGAAAAATTCCGCCTGATCGGCGCCTTCGAAATCTTTGGATAAAAACCGCAAATCAAAAAAACGCAGACATCTTTTGGGGCACCCTTCGCAAGGAAGGATAGCCTTGATAAAGCAGGATTTTGGCGCAAAACGGTGTTGAAAATGCTCGCCACCCGTCAGGGTGCCTGCGCTTTTCGCCTTGTCTTGCATCCAAACTACCGCTTTTCAAGGTGCCTTATGCAGTTTTGAGATACAGATTTTTTGTTCAAGCGGATTGATAAAAATCCCGCCATGCTGACGCATGGCGGGATTTTTTCGATTTGTTTGAGCGAAAAAGACGCTCTCAAAACCTATTCTTCCTTACGGAGGGTGCCCCTTGATGCCTGCGTTTTTTGATCTTTCCCCTACCAGATTCCCGCCAAAGCAAAGCGCACCGCACTCTCACCAATGCATTTTGATATCATGATATCAAAATGTCTTTTTTGTCGTTTTCATGCGGAAAATGAAGTGTTGCGGCCCTCAAAAACGTCGGTTTTGACAAAAACCAAACGCTCATATATCGGATTTAAGATATCATGATATCAAAACGAGAAGGGGAGAGAAAAAGCGGCTGTGGAATCACAGTCGCTTTTCGATGATTTCTTTGCTTAAGCAAACACGAGTAATCCGCTCCCTTAAAATTCTTCGACCTTAAAATGAGCAGAATTTCAGATGATTTTTGGTGCAGAGAAGTTTGTAAGGCTGGCGCCTGCAAACCTTCGATAAGCTAAAAAGCGCTGAAATTATGCCATTTTAGGCAGGTTCGGATTACTCGTGTTTGCTTAAAGCTTTTAATGCCTTCTTAAACTGAATGGCGAAAAGAATAGCGGTAAAGGTTACGGCTATTGCATCGGCAACAGGCTCTGCTGTATAAACGCCCATTGTCTTATCCGCAATCAGTTGCGGCATAATGTAGATCAACGGCAATAGTAAGACAAACTTGCGAACAATGGCAACAATAATGGAGCACGGTGCGTTTCCGATGGATACGAAGGTCATCTGGCAGGCGATCTGAATACCGAAGATGCACATCACGCCGCAATAAATGCGAAGTGCTGTTGCGGTAAAGTCGATGAGTGCTGGGTCGGGTGTAAAGATTCCTGCAAACAGTTGCGGGAACAGCATAATAGCACCCCAAATGGCAAAGGAGTAAGCAAGGCAGGATATCAGCAACAGCCTATAGGTTTTCTTTACACGCCCTACGTTTTTTGCACCGTAGTTATAGCTCAAGATCGGCTGCGCCCCCTGCGCAATCCCTTGCATCGGGAGCATCGCAAATTGCATTACGCTTGTCAGGATCGTCATCGCACCCACGGCAGTATCGCCGCCGTATTTTAAGAGCGAAGAATTAAAGCAGACCGAGATGACGCTTTCGCTGCTTTGCATAATAAAGGTTGCCGTTCCCAGTGCAATGCAAGGAAGAACGAGTTTTTCGTCTATGCGGAGATGCTGCTTTTTGAGTTTCAGATAGGTTTTCTTCCCGCAAAGGAACGCAAGCACCCAAATGCAAGAAATGGCTTGTGAAAGGATGGTAGCAAGCGCCGCGCCCTTTACGCCCATCTGAAAGCCGAAAATGAAAACGGGATCGAGAATAATGTTGCCGACAGCACCGATCAGCACAGTGATCATACTGATTTTGGTGTAACCCTGAGCGGTGATAAAAGCACCCATGCCGAGTGTCAACTGAACAAAGACCGTACCGATCGCGTAGATGTTCATATAATCGTTGGCGTAGCCGATGGTGTTTTCACTTGCGCCGAACATCAAAAGCAAATCTTTATTCCAAATCAGCAAAACGGCGGTCAGAACGGCGGAGATAATAAGCTGCAGAGAAAAGCAGCCGCCCATAATTCTTTCGGCGGAAGTCTTATCCCCCTTCCCCATGGAAATAGATGCCTTCGGCGCACCGCCCGAAGCAATCAGCGCCGCGAACGCTGAGATAATCATAATAATCGGCATACATACGCCGACACCCGTAAGCGCAAGGCTTCCGTTGCCCGGCATATGACCGATATAAATGCGGTCAACGATGTTGTATAGCATATTGATAAGCTGGGCAACCACCGTCGGAACTGCCAATTTGAACAGCAGCTTACCAATCGGTGCCGTGCCGAGCATTTCTTTGTTGTCGCTCATATTTACACTCCGTAAAATTAAAATTTGCAATGCATATTATATAACAGTTTACTCCAAAATTCAAGCCGTCGGAAAACAGCAATGAGGTTCGGTATGTAAAAATTCAAGAGACAAATCAGCATATGGCTCAAAACCATAAAAAGCCGGAGGAAAAAGTTTAAGCAAAAAATTTCATATATTAGTTCATTGAAAATGGTCTCGCAAAAAGAGGCAGATATCGTTGTCTATTCCGCTTGGCGTATCACCCTAAGATATCTGCATTTTTTGATCTTCCACTCATCACTTTCAGTTCAAAAGAGTCTATCCCACTCTATCAATGCATTTTGATATCATGATATCAAAATGGGATTTTAGTTGATCTCATGCCAAAAAATAGAGAATTGCGCCCTCAAAAACGGCAGAACTTGACAAAAGCGATCCTCTCATATATAATTACTTTAAGATATCATGATATCATGATGTCAAAATGGAAGAGAGGGTGCAAAGATGAATAAGACGGATGTAATTACCTATGAAAAAGTAATGATGACTTTGCGGCTTCCGCCGGAAACCTATGCAAATATGATCGATAAAGTGCAGAAGATCAAAAAGGAAGAGCGGGGCTTCAGCGTAAATCAATATCTGACGGAATTGGTGGAACGGGACCTAAAAGAAAGCAACGGCCTAACTCCCGCAGAGAAACGAAGAGAGATCTTCAAGCGCATGGCGCAGAAATAACCAAAACAACCGCGGCATCTTCCTGTCGAAGATGCCGCGGTTGTTTTTTTCTCTTTTTGATATCATGATATCATGATATCAAAAAGAGAGGGGGAGAGAAAAGCGACTGTGAGGATCACAGCCGCTTTTCGATTATAGCTTTGCAAGGAGTGCTTTTAAGAATTCAAAGGTGCGTTCGAAGGAGGCGAGGGAGAGGGTCTCGCGGGGCGTGTGGATCTCTTTGATATCAGGCCCGAAGGAGACAGCATCCAGCCCCGGCATCTTTTCTGAGAGCAGCCCACATTCCAGCCCTGCATGGAGCGCAATAAAGGAAGGCTCCTTTTGATAGTGCTCCCGATAGATTTCGGCTACAATGGGGCGCAGGGTGGATTCGCTCTTATATTCCCAAGCGGGGTAGCTGCCGCCCGCTTCTGCCGCAAAGCCGAAGCGATCGAGAAGAGAAATCAACTGCTCTTGATAGGCGTTGCGCTTGGCATTTTTCATGCTTCGGGTAGAGATCAGCAGAGAGATCTGCTGATCGGTGGTGGTCAAAATCCCCAGATTGGAGGAGGTTTCAACCAAGCCCTCAATTTCGGTGCTCCATTCGAAGACCCCGTCGGGCAAGGAGGAGAGCAGGCCGATGGCGGCCTTGGAGCAGGCTTCATCTAATTGACGGTCGGCGGTAGCGGTTTCGACAACTACCTTAAGCTCCGGCTCCCGATCCCCGTATTCCCGCAACAGTAATTCCGTGAGAGCGGTAGAATCCACCGGAGAATCCATGGTGCAAAGAGCCTCCGCTGCGCGAGGGATGGCGTTGGATTTATTGCCGCCGTTGATGGAGATCAGGCGGCAGTTCAGCCCGGCAAGCACCTTGGCAAGAATGATATTAGCGTTGCCGAGGCGCCGATGGATCTCGGCACCGCTATGGCCGCCCTGCAAGCCTTCTATAGAAATCCGATAAACCGGCTTGGTGCAAGGCTCATAAAAGAGGGGCAGGCGGGCGCGAATCTCGCCGCCGCCGGCACAGGAGGTGATAAATACACCTTCTTCCTCGCTATCCAGATTCAAAAGGATGCGGCCCTTGAGCCAAGCGCTGTCCAGCCCGATGGCACCATCCATCCCTGTCTCCTCATCGGAGGTGAAGAGGATTTCCATTTGGGGATGGGGGATGGAAGGATCTTCAATCAGGGCAAGGCCATAAGCAACGGCAACACCATCGTCTCCGCCGAGGGTAGTGCCTTTAGCAAAGAGGCGATCGCCTTCTATTTGAAGATCCAAGGGATCTTTTTCAAAATCATGAGAGACCCCTGCATCCTTTTCGCAGACCATATCTAAATGGCCCTGCAGCACGACGATGGGGCTTGCTTCCTTCCCCTGAGTGGCAGGAAGGCGGATCAAGCAATTATTCCATTGATCCTGCAACACTTCATAGCCGCGCTCTCTTGCAAAGGCGGCGCAATAATCGCTGATGGCTTTGGTATTGCCCGAGCCATGGGGAATGGCGGCAAGGCTTTTGAATAATTCTAAAATACGCATAATAAAAAATCCTTTCCGTACTTTCTCTTTATTATACATCATTTTTATTGGGATATGAGGATCATTTGAAAAATAAGTAAAAAGCACCGGAATTTTTTGCTTCGAGGCAGGGAACGGAGTATGCTTTTTTCCTATATTTCGAGTATCTGATTTTATAATACCATAAGTGGGGATTCGATGCAACAGAATCCGACAGATTGTGCAGGGCAAAAAGCCCTCTTGACAAAAGGGCTCTAATGTGGTAGAGTGAAATTGAACTCTAATGGATTAGAGAAAGGGGCATGATGATGGATACGCCGAAGGTTTTTGAAAGTGAATATCGGTTTTGCCTGATTTTATGGGAGCATGAGCCGATCAAGAGCAGCGCGCTTGTGGAGCTTTGCAAGGAGCAGCTTGGCTGGAAGCCCACGACGACATATACGGTAATGAAGCGTTTGTCTGAGCGGGGGGTGCTGAAGAATGAAAAGACCGTCGTTCGCTCCCTGATCAGCAAAGATCAAGTGCAAGCTGCGGAACTTAATGAAATGGTGGAGAAAACCTTTGAGGGTTCCTTGCCGGCATTCATTGCAGCATTTACGAAACATCAAAAGATTTCAGATGCAGAGATTGATGCGGTTCAGCAGATGATAGATCGCTATAGGAAAGGAGAATCAAAATGACGGAGTTCTTCGTATCTGTAGTAAATATGAGCATCTCTGCAGGATGGATTGTTTTAGCCGTTCTGCTATTAAGAGTACTGCTCAAAAAGGCCCCCAAATGGATTACGGTGCTGCTTTGGGGGATCGTGGCGGTCCGATTGATTTGCCCGATTTCTTTAGAGAGTATCATCAGCCTGATCCCAAGCCCCCAGACCATCAGCCCCGAGATTATGCTGGATCGCTCGCCTGAAATCAATACGGGGATCCCTGCATTGAATCAGGTGGTGAATCCGATGATCAGCAGTTCCTTTGCACCCGATCCTGCCACCAGCGCCAATCCTTTGCAGATTTTGATTCCGCTGGCGGCGGTCGGTTGGATCATCGGAATGGCGGTCCTGCTTGGTTACAGCGCCGTCAGCTATTTTTGCTTAAAGAGAAAAATCGGCACAGCCGTATTATTGCGGGAGGGGATTTTTCAAAGTGAGCAGGTGATCTCTCCCTTTGTCCTTGGTTTCATCAAGCCGAAAATTTATCTGCCCTTCCGGATGGAAGAGCAGGAGATGGAGTATGTAGTGGCCCATGAGCAGGCCCATATCCGCCGCAAAGACCATTGGTGGAAGCCTTTGGGATTTTTGATTCTGAGCATTCATTGGTTTAATCCGCTGATATGGCTTGGCTATATTTTGCTTTGCCGCGATATTGAGCTTGCCTGCGATGAGAAGGTCATTAAAGAATTAGATACAGAGCAGAAAGCGGATTATTCTCAAGCCCTTTTGGCCTGTAGCGTCAACCGCCGCATGATTGCGGCTTGCCCTCTTGCTTTCGGCGAGGTGGGAGTAAAGAAAAGAATCAAATCGGTGTTGCATTATAAGAAACCGGCCTTTTGGCTGGTAGTGGTTGCCGCCTTGGCGGCAATCGCTGCTGCCCTTTGCTTCTTGACCAATCCAAGGACGACCCTTGATGAGGAGCTTGCCATTTTTCTGGATATGCAAGTGGCAGAGCACAATTATGCAGAGGGGCATACCGACGAAAATTTTATTGTTACCCATCATAAAATTTTAGATGTGGATCGAACTTTGAATGGGACAACGGTTTATTTTTGGTCCCTCTACCATGAATATGGCTTCAAAGACGGAAAAATCCAATTGGAGGCCGGCTCTCATATTCCCACGGTGGTTACAGCCAAGCGCACCCAAAAGCACGGCCATTATGAATTGGTGGAATATTGGACCCCGCGGGATGGCTCCGATTATGAAAAAGATATCAAGGTGAAATTCCCAAGGCATCTTCATGAAAAAGCCTTGGATTCGCAACGGTATATCGAGGAGCAGACCGCCTTTTGCGAAAATGCCGCAGAGGAATATTTTGCCTTGCAGTTAGAGCAGGCGGCGAAGGGCCAAGGAGCGCTCATCGAGCAGCTTCGTAAGACCCACCCTCATTTTTTCAACATTCCTACCGACGGAGGGCTTACGGTCTATATCTGGCAGATGGCAAAGGATCATTATGAATGTTACCTTGCCAATACTTTCCGAGAGGCCATCTCAGATAATAGCTTTGCCTATTCTGTGGGGGCAGCGACCATTGCAGAAATGAGAGCCATATTAACCACCTATGATATCTCCCGCGAGGAGATTACCCTTCAGCCGGTAATCAATCCATTATCCAGCTATGGCTATCGGATTACAAAAGCCTATCGGGAAAAGGTGAAAAAATTATTCTGGCAGGATCTGGGAGATGGGTCCGCCATTCCCGATCTGATCATCAGCTGCGATGGCAAGACCGCTGAGGCCTTAAAGGGAACTGCCACTTGGAACTTTGAAGCAGAAGATGGCCTGATGCAAGCAATTTGCGCCGATAGCGATCATCCTTTGGCAAGAACGAAGGATTTATTAAATAATGCATTCAAAGTTTATAAAGGTGAAAAAACAATCCATTTGAATTTTACGATCATGCCGGATCGGTTGCAAGTAAATGCATGGCAGATCGATGAAAAGGGGAAGGGGAAGGCGATTGAAGCCAAAGTGCAAGGCCTTCAGCTTCAGCCGGATCCCGAGAAGGAGACCTGCATTTACGAGGTGGTCGCCGATTGGGAAAGCGCCGCAAAATACAGCGGCACCGTGCGGTATTCTTTTTGCGTCAGAATGGAGGAAGAGGAATATGCGCTGATTCCCATGGTGAAGATCGGCGGCAAACTTTATATGGATACCGGCTATCGGAATACTCAAACCCTGAGCCTTACAAGCGGGACCATCACCTCCTCGGTGAAGCAGAGTCAAAAGCCCACCGAGAACGATCAATCCAATTTCGGCGAAGGGTATGCATACAGAATGGGCAAAACCGAAGGGACGGTATGGGTGCAGGTGGATAAGGAGTGGCTGATCTTTGCCACCGAAGAGGTGCGAGAAAAAATACAGTTTGGAGAGCTGCAATATGAGTAGATTGAAAAGAGGAATTTTAATCGGCGTAATCCTTTTGGTCGGCATGCTGATCCTTCCGATGATCACCATCCATACCGTCAAAGCAGATGCAGGGATGGTGGTTACCATGCTGCTGTTCTTTATCTTTCATCCCATCGTCTCTGCGGCGGTCGGGATCATCGCGGGGGCCGATATGAAATTCTTTTGGTTTTCGCCAATCCTTGTGGCAGGATTGTTTTGGGGATTTTCCTGCCTGACCTATCAAACCGCATTCCCCATTGTATATTCCGCAATCTATTTTACCATTTGTATCATTTCAATGCTGATTACATGGGGGATCAAAAGAAAAGCAAAGACCGTGCAGATTTCATCAAAAACTTGACTATAAGAACTGAATATAGTATAATAAACCAAAATAGTTAAAAAGGAACCAGCTGTCTGCAGGGGGGAGTTGGTTCCTTTTGCTTATAACAGGAATTTCAGGGTGTAGGACAGAATGATGAGAAGACAACGGCTTGGGATATCAACAACACAAATTATATTGTTGAGCTTTTTAATAACCATATTGATCGGCGCAGGACTCCTTTCGCTCCCCATAAGCTCTGCAACCGGAGAGGCAATCCCCTTCTTGGATGCGCTTTTTACGGCGACCACTTCCACTTGCGTTACGGGATTGGTCGTGATGCCGACGGTTACCTCTTGGAGTGTTTTCGGGCAGGTTGTAATTTTGATCCTGATTCAGATCGGCGGTCTTGGGGTTATCACCATTCTGTCGGGGCTGATGATCCTTCTGCACAAAAAAATGGGGATCGGCGACAGACTGCTCTTGCAAGATGCATTTAATTTGAATTCGCTGTCGGGGCTTGTTCGGTTTGTGAAAAAGGTCGTAACCGGAACGCTCATTATAGAAGGGATCGGCGCTCTGCTTTATATGACGGTTTTTATACCCGAGTTAGGTGCAAAAGGAATATGGATATCGGTATTCACTTCCGTTTCTGCCTTTTGCAATGCGGGGATTGATATCATCGCCGAAAACAGCCTTTGCGATTATGCACTCAATCCTGTCATTAATATGGTTACGTGCGCCTTAATTATCTTGGGCGGCATCGGTTATATTGTTTGGTGGGATGTGCTGAGAGTACTAAAAAAAGCCCGAACAAAGAAAGTAAAATTATTCAGAGAACTTACCCTGCACAGTAAAATCGCAATTGCGGCAACTTTCATTTTGATCTTTGCGGGTGCAGCCTTTATTTTTGCGTTTGAATATAACAATCCGCAAACAATGGGGGATTATACCTTGCTTCAAAAAATGGAAGTGTCCTTGTTTCAATCGGTTACAACAAGAACGGCCGGATTTGCGACAGTCCCGCAGGAAAACCTCACCAATGCAAGTGCCATCGTATGTTTGCTCTTGATGTTTATCGGTGGCTCACCCGTTGGTACAGCCGGCGGAATCAAAACCGTAACGTTTGCCGTTATTATGATGGCAGCGCTTGCCTCTATTCGTAATAAAGAGGATACGGAGGTGTTTGGCAGAAGACTCAAAAAGCAGGCGGTCAGCAAAGCAGTTGCCGTTACCGGTATGTCCTTTATTATTATGTTTACGTCAACGGTTTTGCTCTCTGCGGTAACGGATGCAAGTGCATTGGATGTTATTTATGAAACGGTTAGCGCTACTGCAACCGTAGGTCTTACAAGAAATCTTACGGCATCTCTCGGCAGTGTCGGGAAGCTGATCATTATCATAACGATGTATCTCGGCAGAGTAGGCCCCATATCGCTCGCCGTTGCATTGAAGCGAAGGAAAGATCATCAGAATATCGTAAGAAACCCCGTTGAAGAAATCAGTGTGGGATAAGCAAACACGAATAATCCGAACCTGCCTAAAACGGCAAAATTTCAACGCTTTTTGGCTTGTCGAAGGTTTATAGGCGCCAGCCTTATAAACTTCTCCGCACCAAAAATCATCCGAAATTTTGCTCGTTTTAAGGTCAAAGAATTTTAAGGGAGCGGATTTTTGGGTTTGCAAGGCATAAAACGCAGTTAATCCTGCCGGATTGACGAGTATTTTAACACAGCAAAGACGAAAATCCGCCTCTTAAAATCAGGTTCGGATTATTCGTGTTTGCTTAAGAAGGGATAAAATTTATGAGCATCAATAAAACCTATGCCGTGTTCGGCCTCGGCAGATACGGAAAAGCCGTTGCGGAAGAACTTGTAAATAATGGCGCGGAAGTTTTGGCGGTTGATATCGATCCAAACCATGTCAATAACGCAATTGAAACAATCCCCGTTTGTAAATGCGCC
>JAZMZQ010000079.1:0-1736 GCA_045586045.1 Eubacteriales bacterium | reverse complement strand
GGATTCGCCGTTCTTCACCTTGACGGAAAGCAAAATTTGTGCTACGATAGCTTAACGATGCCGGCATGGTGGAATAGGTAGACACAAGGGACTTAAAATCCCTCGGAGTAAAATCCGTACCGGTTCGATTCCGGTTGCCGGCACCAAAAGAATCCCGACCCCTTCAGGGGCCGGGATTCTTTTGGTATAGGCACCGGAATCGAACCCATCTAAATGCAAGTGTCCGGTGGACACTTGCTGCCATCAGTTTTTGAACTGATGGCTACCTATATTGATCTTCTCCGTGAAGGGGAAGATCAATGCAAATCGATTCCGGTGCCGGCACATTCGGCTTTGCCGAATTGTTCGGGAAAAGCAAATCGCTGCACCGGAATCGTTTCTTTCTGCGGGTACTTCTTTGAAATAATCCTTGCTTGTGATATAATCATGGAAAAGGAGGAATGCATGATGCCTGCTGTTTTTATCCACATTGATGGAGATGCTTGCCACGATCAAACACTTACTTTACATGATTGTGTCGCTGAAAAGGTGTGCTTTTTGGATGGGTTTCTGCGTTTTTATCTACCGGATGGCCTTTGGATTACACCGGTTCATGATGCAAACGATCTGAATAAAACTGTGAGAACGGATGCGGCAGTCGTGGATTTCCGTATCGAGAATGTGGATGATATTATTGTTCAGGTATTTACCCGGTATCGATTCAGAAAAACAAAAGTGGAAATATGGGAAATGCGTGACCTGATGAATGCAATCAATAAAGGCGACTGCACACTGGAATTTATACATCAGTACAGAACCCATTTTGAGCAAATGTGGCGTTGTGCGATCCGATCCAAAAGAAAACCTTATTATAGGGAATGCCAGCTGCACTTGCCGGGAACAGATGCTGTATTTTGTTGGAACTATCTGCGCCCGGAACATGAGTGGTAATATTGTCTGTTAAGGGTTCTTTTTCGGATAACCGAATGATGGCATTATCGGCTTTGCCGAATCCTCTTGAAAGTCAAAATTCCTATTCCCTTTTCCGTATCTTTATCGTATAATTAAGAAAACGAGTAATCCGGAGGGAAACGATGGAACAGTTAAAGGCATGCTATGAAAAGTATATCGCAGAAGCGGAGGATGTTTGGAAGAAGCGCTCTGCCTGGGATGGCGCGTTTGGTATTGGCTCTTCCAGCAAGAATCATCCCTGCCATACGATTTTCTTTGAAGAGCTGGAGAAATGGGCAGAAAACTTCGCAAACAGCAATCCTGCACCCCAGGAGGCGGAGGCTGCCATGACCTATATCCTGGAGGCGGCTGAGCCGTATAAAAAGCAATTTCCCTATTGGGCGCTGTATGCCGCTCACGGCATGGCAAGACCTTTGGTTGCTTTTGTAAGCCCTCAGTATGCAGCCAAAACGCGGATTTGGTACAATCAGCTCTACCCCAGAAAGGATCGTTTGCCGGTTCATCAGGACCTGTTCAAACTGCTGAAAAAGCGGGAAAGAGCATAAGGATAAGCGGCACAGGTATCAAACAGCCTGCGCCGCTTAATATTTGCTTAATATTCCCTAGATAAATGCAAAAAACATCTGCCGGCAGAGCAAGATTTTTTCGTCAAATTGGGGGAATTTTCAAAAAGCGGTTGTATCTTTACAAAAAATGATGTAAAATAATACAACTGTTATTATGCAGAAAATTTGAATATTACGATATTTTGGAGGAATCCTTATGGAAAAACCTATCGTTCTTGT
>JAZMZQ010000078.1:0-2697 GCA_045586045.1 Eubacteriales bacterium | reverse complement strand
CCGATCTTGGTGGTGGCCCAAAAAGCAATATACCATTCCGGCACATTGGTAGCCCATACCGCCACCTTACTTCCGGCTTTAACGCCCATCGATACAAGAGCACGGGCGAAAGTATCTACATCTTTTCGAAATTCTTTATAGGTTCTGGTATAATCCAGCGTTGTATATTTGATGGCATATTGATCCGGAAATTCCTCTGCCATGCGATCCAATACCTGAGAGAAGGTCAGATCAATCAGTTCATCCTTCTTCCATACATATTGGCCGGTACCATCATGATTGAAATACAAGCTCTTTTTCTTTCCCCGCGGATTATCATAACGATTCATATAGTTGATAAAATATGGAAAAATTACTTCCATATCCTTGAGATCTTCAATCCAATCGGGCTTCCATTCCAAGGAAATGAATCCATTATAATTCACAGAAGAAAGGGCAAGCATAAATTCCGCAATGGGAGCAGTCCCCTCGCCGATCAGATCATATTCACCCCGATCATCGGAATCCCGCAGATGAACATGGCGCACATAATCGCCCAGATTTTTGATGGTTGCATCTGCTTTTTCGCCAAAATCCCGAAAAGGATGATGGACATCCCATAAAACCGCCAGCTCATCGCAAGCGAATTCATCCAATAATCGACGCAATCTTGCCGTATCAGCATAAATTCCGCTGGTTTTAATAAGAATGGTTACTTCCTTTTCCCTTGCATCTGCAATCAACGTTTTAAGATTCTCTTTTACTGCATCCTCATTCTCTCTTAATGCCACAACCGCAACATAAGGAACGCGAGCATTACGAGCAACCTCCATCAAGGCTTTCAAATAAGAGATACATTCGGGATCGGATGAAAGATCATAAGAGGTATCAAAGCAAGGGATAGTGAGATTTTTTTCTTTCAATTGCCGCACGGTAGCAGCGGCCTGATATTTATGAAACGGACCGCTGCGATCCACCATAGGATCAAATTTCGGCAAATTATAAACTTCGATACCGCCAAATCCCATATCGGCGGCCACAGCCACGGTATCCTCCCAACTCAGATCGGTCCAACCGCGGGTGGAAAAGGAGAGATTCATACTTCCTCCTCCTCATAAACAATTTTATTCAATGCGCTCAGATATGCATTGATACCGGCGCATACAATATCGGTCGAGATCCCACGGCCGGAATAAAGTTTTCCGCCGCTCCGCAAGCGCACAATCGTTTGCCCCATCGCCTCTCGCCCTTCGGTAACCGCTTTCAATTGGAAATCATCCAATTCATAATGGCGGCCGGTAATGCTCTCAATGGCGCGAAATGCGGCATCGATCGATCCATCCCCCAAGGAGACGCCTTCCAAAAGCCGCCCTTCTTTTTTCAGCCGCATATGCGCAGTTGCAGCAATGGTATTGCCCGAATTGATCACATAGGTTTCCAATTGATAAGTTGGCGGGACCTGCATGGCGGCAGAAGCAACAATTGCATCCAACTCGCGGATTCCGACACGCTCTTTTTTTGCTGCAATACGGCGAAACGCCTCCACTACCTTCGGCTGATCTTCTTCCGAAAGATCATATCCCAGCTGCTCAACCGCCTTCAAAATAGACTCGGCTTGATCATGGAATGTAAGATAAACACTCTCGTCATCTTGACGAGCACCGCCATCAAAGGCAGATGATTTTTTATGCTCAGCATCACATATCCATCTGATCTGATCCATTGTGCGGCTCAATTGCGCTACCGAAACATCGGTAGTAATATTCATTGCAGCGCTGCGAGCATGGATAATCTTAGCGATCTTTGCCAAAGAGGCAGTCCCTTGCGGATAGGCGGCCGCCTTGATTTCCAATGCGCCCTGCTCTACTGCGGCAATCGCGCAGGCATCCGCTAAAAACAACTCATCATTACAGCTGACACCAAGCGTTACATCCTTCAAGATCGGGATCGCCTTAAACAAATCGGAAATAAAGCCCGCAAATTCCTGAGGAAGCATGGTACCCGCCGAATCACATATGGTTACCGTTGCGGCACCGGCTTCCACCGCCGCATGGATTACGGTATTCAAAAATGCAGGATCACTACGAGTGGCATCATCTGCCACAAACTCCACATCCTCACACAACGCGCGGCAAGCAGAAATACCTGCTTTGATTTCTTCCAGCATCGCTTCCGGTTTTTTATGATATAAATATTCCATTTGAACCGATGAAACAGGCGCAAAAACCTGCAGCCGAGGGTGTTTAGCGCTCTTGAGAGCGTTCCACACAGCATCTACATTCCCCTGCTTCAGGGCAACCGGTACAGCTACAACACTGTTTTTTACAGCGGTTGCAATGGATTTCACACGCAACGCATCGGTTCTTGAATCCGCCACACCTTCTAATTCGATAACAGAAACGCCAAGATGATCAAGTAGCTTTGCCACCTCAATCTTCTCGCGAAAAGATAATAACTCTCCTGCCGATTGCCTCATCGTTACATCGCTGATTCTGATTCTTTTCATACAATCACCTCACAAGAAATAAAAAAGCCCCGAGGCTAAAAAGCCTCAGGGACGAAAATGCATTTTCGCGGTACCACCCTGCTTATCTTCATTAAGAGAAGATCACTCGTCGGACTTCCATCAAAGTCCCAGCCCGTAACGGACGCAACCGAGCTCCATTACACCCGCAATTATACGCGTCCACAGAACCGACACAGGAAGGACGCAACACC
>JAZMZQ010000077.1:0-2266 GCA_045586045.1 Eubacteriales bacterium | reverse complement strand
GATAGGGTTTACAGACCCTCTATGTCACCATAGAGGGTGGTGAGCTCTTACCTCGCCTTTCCACCCTTACCGGCGAATGCCGGCGGTATATTTCTGTTGCACTTTCCCTAAGGTTACCCTCGGTGGGCGTTACCCACTATCCTGACCCGAGATGCTCGGACTTTCCTCCGCCGCCCAAAGGGCAACGGCGACTGTTCAGCTTGGTCCGATTGGTATTGTAACACAGAAAATAAAAAAATGCAAATAGATGTTGCTAAATTAATTTAATAATTATATAATATATAGTGTATGTGCAAAAATACGGCATCCTTTGAAGGAGGTTCTTGGAAGATGAGCGACCATCTTGAGCGGTTCAAAAGAGATATGGCAGGAAAGACGGTAGGCGTTGTAGGAATCGGTGTATCCAATACGCCGATCATTACCATGCTGGCAGGCTTTGGTGTATCGGTGCGTGCTTTTGATAAGCGCCCCGTTGAGCAGCTTGGTGATCCGGGAAAATCCTTGATGGATTTAGGGGTCGCGCTTTTCTGCGGCGAAGATTATATGGACCATCTTTCGGGCGATTTGATTATCAAGACTCCGGGGATGCGGTTTGATCATCCCGCTTTAGAGCGTGCCCGCAAGCAGGGCAGCAAGATCACCAGCGAGATGGAGCTTTTCTTTGAATACTGCCCTTGCGAGATAATCGGTATCACCGGCAGCGACGGAAAGACGACGACGACAAGTCTGATCTATGAGATGCTCTCTCGCACCGATCGCAAGATCCATTTGGGCGGAAATATCGGTTATCCTCTTCTCTGCCGCTTGGGGGAGATTCAAGAGGAAGATCTGGTCGTGGCAGAGCTTTCCAGCTTTCAGCTGCATACCCTTCGAAAAAGCGCCCATGTAGGGTTGGTTACCAATCTTTCCCCTAATCATCTTGATATGCATAAGGGAATGGAAGAGTATGTAGAGGCCAAAACCAATCTTTTCCGCTTCCAAGATGAGAAGGATCTTTTGATTTTGAATCATGATAATGCGATTACCGCCTCTTTTGAAAAGGAAGCGAAAGGCCGCCTCAGAGTCTTTTCCTTTAAGGGAGATCACGGAATGAGCGGTGCCTTCTATCAGGATGAGGCAATTTACCTGCGGGATGAGAGCGGAAAATGCCGAAAACTGATCGATCGTGCTCGCTTGAAGCTGCGGGGCAATCACAATGTGGAGAATTTCATGGCCGCCTGCCTTGCAGCGGCAGACTATTGCTCGGAAAATGAGATGATCGCTGTAGCGGAGCAATTCGGCGGTGTGCGCCATCGAATGGAATTTATCCGTGAGGTGCGGGGCGTCCGCTTTTATAATGATTCCATCGGCTCTTCTCCCACCCGCACCGTTGCAACCCTTATGAGCTTTGAAAAAAAGGTTCGCCTGATTGCAGGCGGCTACGATAAAAAGATCCCCTTTGATCTTTTGGGCGAGGCTGTTCCCAATCATGTGGATAAGCTTTATCTTTGCGGCGTTACCGCCGAGAAGATTCGCCAAGCGGTATTGGCGAAAACACCTGATTTTCCCATAGAGCTTTTCTCGGATCTGAAATCTGCCATAGAGAAGGCCTATGAAGATTCCGCGGCGGGAGAGATTGTCTTGCTCTCGCCCGCTTGCGCCAGTTTTGATCAATTTAAGAACTTTGAAGAACGGGGCGATTTCTTTGCCTCGGTAGTAAAGGAATTGAAATGAAAAATCTGCAAAACTATCTTTTCAAATTATGCGGCGAATGCTTGCCCTCCGGCTTTGAGCGGGAAGAAAAGAGCGTAGAAGCGCTCCTTGCCCCCTTGGTCGACGAGGTCTATAAAGATTCCTGCGGCAATATCATCGGTTGCCGCAAATCGGCTTTTGGCAATGCCAAAAAAATGATGATAGATGCTCATTTGGATGAGATCGGGCTGATGGTAACCAAAATTGACGATGCCGGTTTTATTCATTTTACCAATCTTGCCGGCTTTTCTCCCATCGCTCTGCCGGCTTCTTCCGTTATGGTAAAAGGAAAGCGCAATCTTTCGGGCGTTGTGGCAACCTTGCCGCCCCATCTGCTTTCTGAAGAGGAGCGAAAAAAGCCCATTGAGATGAAAAATATGGTGATTGATGTGGGGTATCCTGCAGAGAAGGTGCGAGAGCTTATAAAGGTGGGGGATCCCATCCTCCTGCGCCAAGGCTGTGCTGAGCTGCTAAATAATCACAAAGTCGGAGGCCAAGCGGTCTTAGGAAGACAACTTAGTAATTCAACTCCTTG
>JAZMZQ010000076.1:0-1974 GCA_045586045.1 Eubacteriales bacterium | reverse complement strand
ATTCAAACTCCCGTATTTATGAATGTAGCCACCTGCGGTGCTATTAAGGGCGCGGTTTCGGCCTTAGACCTTAAAGAGATTGATTGCCAAGTTCAGCTTTGCAATACCTATCACTTGCATCTTCGGCCCGGCGATGAAATTGTAAAAAAATTAGGCGGAATCCATAAAATGACCCGTTGGGATGGCCCGATTCTGACTGATAGCGGCGGATTTCAAGTATTTTCACTTGCAAAGCTCCGTAATATAAAAGAAGAAGGGGTTACCTTTGCTTCTCATATCGATGGCAGAAAAATCTTCATGGGTCCTGAAGAGAGTATGCAGATTCAAGCAAATTTAGGCTCCACCATTGCAATGGCTTTTGATGAATGTGTGGAAAACCCTGCAAAATATGAGTATGCCAAGGAATCCATCGGACGCACCACACGATGGTTAAAACGCTGCAAGGCAGAGCTTGCAAAGCAAAAAGCAAAGCCTGATGCTATAAATCCTCATCAATTGTTGTTTGCCATCAATCAAGGATGCACCTTCAGTGATCTGAGAATTGAGCATATGAAGCAAATTGTCGAGATTGGTGCAGATGGTTATGCCATCGGCGGACTGGCTGTAGGGGAGAGTGCAGAAGAGATGTATCGCGTTCTTGACGATGTGCTTCCCTATGCACCGGAGGATAAACCGCGCTATCTTATGGGTGTGGGTACGCCCGTCAATATTCTGGAAGGAGTAGCGCGTGGGATCGACTTTTTTGATTGTGTAATGCCCTCGAGAAATGCGCGCCATTCTCATGTTTTTACCAAAGAGGGTGTTATGAATCTCTTGAATAAAAAATATGAATTAGATGAGCGCCCCATCGACGAAGATTGCAACTGCCCTGCATGCAAGAATTTTACCCGCGCCTATATTCGCCATCTATTTAAGGCCGGCGAGATGCTGGCAATGCGGCTTTGTGTGCTTCATAACTTATATTTTTATAATCATTTAATGGAAGAAATTCGCAGCCATCTGGCTGCAGGTGATTTTCATCCGTGGAAAGAGGAGCAGGTCCAAATACTTTCCAAAAGGATTTAATTATTGACAATCTGATAAAATTTGGATATAATTCAAATAATCACTTAATAAAGGAGAAAAGAACATGGCAGAATTTTTAGCAAGCTACGGCGGTATGATTATTATCTTGGTTGTGATGGTAGGCTTTACCTTCCTCATGAGCCGTAAGGACAAAAAGCGCCAAGAGGAGCGCAGAAATATGCAAAATAATCTTGAGGTCGGCGATACCGTTCTCATGGAATGTGGCATTATCGGCAAGGTAGTATCCACCAAGGATCTGGAGACCATCGTTATTGAAAGCGGCGCAGATAAAACAAAGCTTCGTTTCAAGAGATGGGCGATTGCAGGTAAGATCGACGAATAATCTTCATTCTACCCACATAGTTATTATTAACCAACTGTGTGGAGGATGAAATTATGAAATATGATGATTCTCAAAAAATCACAGCGCTTGGCGTTGTGATTTTTTCTTTTATCGCCATTCTACTTGGAGCAGCATCAATGCTTCTCATTGCAGCCTTGACATCTTTGCTGGTTCAGCATACCAATCTTCCGGAAAGTGTTTTGAAGATTGGAAGCGTGATTGGAGGGGGAGTAGGTTTGCTCATTTCTTCTGCCTTTATGACTGTTAAGACAAAGATTAAAGGGATCTTTTCGGCATTAATTGTAGCGATTGTTGCCGTTGCCGTTAAAGTAATAGGAAATCATTCCCTTGATCTTGGAGGTTACCTTACATTGAACGGATTAATCGGTATTCTATTTACGATTATATTTTCCCTTGCGGGAGGAATGGTCGGCGCATCCATAAAAAAATAATGCTATTGGCATTTTGCATAAACTGTTTCTTTTGAAAAAATAAAATCATTTTTCCTCTTGACAATTCAAAACAACATGATTTGGCGTGTATCATGATAAAAAATATCAATATAT
>JAZMZQ010000075.1:0-7483 GCA_045586045.1 Eubacteriales bacterium | reverse complement strand
ATTTTTCTTATAGTATATAAAAGAATATTCCGAAAAATTGCAAGACGCTTCCCAATACCACAAACAAATGAAATACCGAATGGATATACCGTGCTTTTTTCTTTCCGCCGAACCCATAGAAGACGGCCCCTATCGTATAGGCCACGCCGCCCATCAGCATCCAGAAAAAGCCCTCATAGGTCAGCGCCCGAATGGCTTCTTTTCCCGTAAAGACAATACACCAGCCCAGCAGGATATAAAAGATCATGGATAAGACATTATATCGCTTGAGATCAATAGCATTGAGGACCATTCCGAGAATCGATATCCCCCATACAAAGGCGAAGACCACCCATGCAATCAACGGCGTCTGCTCCCTCATTCCGCTTAAGACCACCGGCGTATAAGTGCCTGCAATCAAAATGAAGATGGCGCAATGGTCAATAATCTGAAAGACCTTTTTGGCCGTCTGGGGCTTTAGCCCGTGATACAGGCTGGACATGGTATACAGCACAATCATGGAGATTCCGTAGATCAGCGCGCTTGCAATCTCCCAGCCGCTCCCAAAAAGGCAGGCCTTCAGCAGGCAAGCCACCAAAGCGACAATACCAAGCCCACCGCCCACAATGTGGGAGACCATATTAAAAATTTCTTCTCCCCTTGTATAATCGGGAAGCAGACGGTCTTTTAATTTAATTCGGTTCATAATAGCATCTCCTTCGGGTAACAAGTACCTTATGCTATTATTTTATCACGAATTTCCCAAAAAGCACCTTAAGTTTATTTAATGACTCTTTAATAAAAATTTAATGATAAAAGGGATGTGAATTTCACATCCCTTTTATTATTACAGTTCTTCCAAAAATTCGCCGATTCTTTTCAAAGCTTCCTTGATATGATCGGTCGAATAGCAATAAGAAGCGCGGACAAACCCTTCGCCGCCTCTGCCGAAGGCAGTGCCGGGCACTACTGCCACATGCTTTTTCTCCAAAAGCTGCCGGCAGAATTCCTCGCTGGAGAGGCCGCTCTTCTCAATGCAGGGGAATGCATAGAACGCCCCTTTGGGATTGCGGCAGGTCAGCCCCAATTTATTGAAGCCATCCACAATCATTCTGCGCCTTGCATCATATTCCTCCGCCATCTCAGCCACCACATCATCGCAAGAGGTCATGGCGGTAATAGCCGCATATTGGGAGGTGGTGGGGGCGCACATAATGGCATATTGATGAATCTTGGTAATCTGCTCCATAATCTCTTGGGGGCCGCAGGCATAGCCAAGGCGCCAGCCGGTCATGGAGAAGGCTTTGGAGAAGCCATTGACCACCACCGTGCGCTCCTGCATTCCCTCAAGGGATGCGATGGATACATGGGCTTTCCCGCCAAAGGTCAGCTCCGCATAAATCTCGTCGGAGATCACCAAAATCTCCTTATCCCGCAAAATCTCTGCGATTTTTTCCAGATCCTCCCGCTCCATGATGGCGCCGGTAGGATTGCAGGGATAGGGCATAATCAGCGCCTTGGTCTTGGGGCTGATGGCGGCAAGAAGATCTTCGGGCGTCAGCTTGAATTCATCCTCCGCCTTGGTCTCGATGATGACGGGCACCCCGCCGATCAGTTGGGTAATCGGCTCATAGCATACATAGCTGGGCTGCGGAATAATCACCTCATCCCCGGGGGTAATCACCGCACGCAGGCAAGCGTCGATTGCCTCGCTGCCGCCTACCGTAACCAAAATCTCGGAAAGAGGCTCATAATTCAGCTGATATTTTCTGCTCATATAGCTTGCAATCGTCTCTCGAAGCTCTTGCAGGCCGCGATTGGAGGTATAGCGGGTTTTGCTATCCTCCAAGGATTGGATTCCGGCCTTGCGGATCTGCCATGGGGTGGGAAAATCCGGCTCGCCCACACCCAGCGAGATGACCTCGCTCATGGTCTCCGCAATATCGAAGAATTTTCGAATACCGGAGGGTTTGATCTCCCTCACCCGAGGGGTGAGGATCTTACTGTAGTCCATCAAAATGAATACAGCCCCCGATCATCCTTCTTTTCATCGCAAAGCTCCACATCCAATTCCTTGTACCGCCGGAGTACAAAGTGGGTGGCAGTAGAGGTAACATGCTCCAAAGTAGAAAGCTCTTTGGCCACAAACATGGCTACCCCTTGGAAGGTCTTGCCTTTGACCATCACGCTCAAGTCATAGCCGCCGGACATCAGATAGACACTCTCCACCTCCGGATACTTCATTACCTTTTTGGCGACCTCCTCAAAGCCAAGGCCTGCCTTGGGGGTTACCTTCAGCTCGATCAGCGCGGATACATAGGTATCATCCAGCCGTTCCCAATCGATGACCGCTTTATAGCCGCGGATGACGCCTGCCTCTTCCATCTCCTTGATTTCCAGAACCAGATCCGCCTGATCCATCCCTGTCATGGTGGAAAGCTCTTCGATGGACATTCTGCCGTTTTTGCTCAAAAGCTTCAATAATTTCATATTCATGGGAGAATCCTCCTTTTATTGATTCATTATACTTCGCGATAGAGGGGAAATTTTTCGCAAAGGGCCATTACTTCCTTCTTGACCCGCTCCTTATTGCCTTCGAAATCGGCGATGCAATCCTTGATCCAGCCGCCGATCAGCTCCATCTCCGCTTCCTTGAAGCCGCGGGTGGTGCAAGCGGGAGTACCCAAGCGCACACCGCTGGTTACAAAAGGCTTCTCGGGATCATTGGGGATGGCATTCTTATTGGCGGTAATATGCACCTCATCCAAGCGATGCTCCAGCTCCTTGCCGGTGATACCGGTGCCCCGAAGATCCAGCAGCAAGAGATGATTATCTGTCCCGCCGGAGACCAGATTGAGGCCTTCTTCCGTCAGTTTCTTTTCCAATGCCTTCGCATTCTTGACCACCTGCGCCTGATAATCCTTAAAAGCAGGCTGCAGCGCCTCCCCGAAGCAAACCGCCTTAGCGGCAATGATATGCTCCAAGGGGCCGCCCTGAGTGCCGGGGAAGATGGCCTTATCAATCGCCTTGGCATATTCTTCCTTGCAAAGGATCATGCCGCCCCGAGGACCTCTCAAGGTCTTATGGGTGGTGGTGGTTACAATATCGGCATAGGGCACGGGAGAGGGATGCTCCCCTGCCGCCACAAGGCCTGCAATATGCGCCATATCCACCATAAAGAGGGCGCCTACTTCTTTGGCAATCTTGGCGATCCGCTCAAAATCAATGATTCTGGGGTAAGCAGAAGCACCTGCCACAATCAGCTTGGGCTGATTCTCCTTGGCCAGCCGCTCCAATTCCTCATAATCGATGCAGCCGGTCTCGGGGCTGACCCCATAGGGGACAAAGTTGAAGAACGCACCGGACATATTGACCGGGCTTCCATGGGTCAGATGGCCGCCCTCGGCAAGGCTCATGCCCAATACGGTATCGCCGGGCTTTAAGAACGCAAAATAGACAGCGAGATTGGCCTGCGCGCCGCTATGAGGCTGGACATTGGCATGATCTGCGCCAAAAAGCTTGCAGGCGCGCTCTCTTGCAATATCTTCTACCACGTCTACACACTGGCAGCCGCCGTAATAACGCTTGGTGGGATAGCCTTCTGCATATTTATTGGTCAGTACAGTGCCCATCGCTGCAATCACTGCAGCAGAAGCCACATTCTCCGATGCGATCAGCTCAATGCCCTCCTGCTGGCGGCGATATTCCGCCTCAATGGCAGCGCCTACCTCGGCATCAAAGCTTTTGATAAATTCCATGTCCTTTTCCAGTTTCATGTTCTTTGTCCTCCTTTTATTTTCCAAGTTCCATTGTTTTTTGATATGATTTAATAACAGCCTCTGCGGCGGCGGAGCGAAAAGCGCCCGCTTCCAGCGCATGAACACCCTCAATGGTACTGCCGCCGGGGCTGCAGACGGCGTCCTTCAGCTCAGCAGGATGAAGGCCGCTTTCAAGGACCATTTTCCCTGTCCCCATCACGACCCCTGCCGCAAGCTCCATCGCCTGCTCACGAGGCAGCCCGCAGGCCACCCCGCCATCGGCCAGCGCCTCGATAAAGAGGCAGACAAATGCAGGGCCGCAGCCGGATACGGCAGTTCCCGCATCGATCAGCTTTTCCTCCAATTCCATCAAGGCTCCTGCTTTTTCAAAAAGCTTCAAAAAGCCTTCGATCTGCTCCTTTTCCGCCCAAGCGCTGTAGAGGATTCGCCCTGCCCCGACGCCGACAGGCGTATTGGGCATCATCCGAATAAGGGGATTCCCCTTTGCCAAAGAAGCAAGGCGCTGAAGGGTTACCCCTGCTGCCATACTGACCAAAACCGCCTTTTCGGAAAGGGGCAGGCTTTGCAGCAAATCCCCTAAATTCTGGGGCTTTACACCCAATACAATATAATCACATTTTTTTGCAATCTCCTCGGCAGATACAACCTTCGCGCCCAATTCCTCAGAGAGGCTCTCGGCCTTCAGGGGATCAGCATCTGCAAGCCAAAGATTTTCTCCGCCCACAGCCTTGGCCGCCGCTCTTGCCAGCGCTCCGCCCATATTGCCGCAGCCGATAAATCCGTATTTCATTGTTTTTGCTCCTTATCGAATCTGCCCGCTTCCGCGGATGATATATTTATAGGTGGTCAGTTCCCGAAGGCCCATCGGCCCTCTTGCATGAAGCTTCTGGGTAGAGATTCCCATCTCACATCCAAGGCCGAATTCACCACCATCGGTAAAGCGGGTGGATACATTGACATAGACCGCCGCGCTATCCACCTGCTGCTCAAAGATTCTCGCATGTTCTTCGCTTTGGGTCAGGATGGCTTCGCTATGCCCTGTGGAATGGGCCGCAATATGGGCAATGGCTTCCTCGGTATCGGCCACCACCTTCACCGCCATAATATAATCTAAAAATTCCGTATCGAAATCCTGCTCTCCCGCAGGAGTACCACCGATGATCGCATGCGCCTTCGGTGCGCACCTCAGCTCCACCTGAGCAAGCCGCTCTTTTAGGCGGGGCAGAAATTCCTTTGCAATCTTTTGATGAACCAAGCAGACCTCTGCCGCATTGCAGACAGACGGGCGGCTGGTCTTGGCATTTTCAATAATATTCAGCGCTTGCTCCAAATCAGCGCTTTCGTCTACATAAATATGGCAGATGCCCGTCCCCGTCTGAATCACCGGCACCTTGGCATTGCTGACGCAGGCGTTAATTAAACCGGGGCCGCCGCGGGGAATCAAAAGATCAATATAGCCTACCGCCTCCATCAGCTCTTTGGCGCTTTGGCGGGTGGTATCCTCAATCAATAGGACACAATCGGGATCAAATCCGCCGGCCAAAAGCCCCGCTCTCAATGCACCCACAATGGCGCTTGCGCTCTGCCAAGCCTCCTTGCCGCTTCGCAAGATGCAGGCATTTCCGCTCTTAAAGGCAAGGGCGGCGGCATCGCTTGTAACATTGGGGCGGCTCTCATAGATAATCGCCACTACCCCCATGGGCACCGCTGTCTTTTCAATCACCATGCCGTTGGGGCGGCTCACTCGCTCCAAAATTTCTCCCACAGGATCAGCAAGTTTTGCCACCTCCCGCATCCCTTCGGCCATGCCGCAAATCCGCTCGGCGGTAAGGCGCAGGCGATCCTGCATCACAACCGTCATGGTATCGCCGTATTTCAAAAGGTCTTGGGCGTTGGCTTCAAGAATTTCTTGGGTCTTTTGCTCCAGTGCGTCTGCCATCAAAAGAAGCGCGCGATTTTTATCTTCGGTATTCAAGGCGGCCGCATGGGCTTTTGCCCCCTTGGCAGCCTTCAGAATTTCTTGCGTGGTCATCATTATTCTCCTCGAATCAGCGTCCCTG
Source organism: Eubacteriales bacterium (assembly GCA_045586045.1). Classification (GTDB taxonomy): domain Bacteria; phylum Bacillota; class Clostridia; order Oscillospirales; family QAKW01; genus QAKW01. The sequence goes on along the minus strand of JAZMZQ010000075.1, from coordinate 1,665 downwards.
CAGGATTTCCCTCTAAAATATCATAGAGGATGGCAGGGTCTGCACCATTGGCAATGACAGTGGAAATTCCCTTCTCCTTGCAGGCCTTGGCCGCATGAAGCTTGGTGCTCATGCCGCCGGTGCCGAGGGCAGAGCCCTTCCCGCCTGCCAATGCCAGAATCTCCGGCGTGATCTCCTCTACCACGGGAATCAGCTTTGCTTCGGGATCCTTGCGGGGATCGGCGGTATAAAGGCCGTCAATATCGGTCAGCAGAATCAAAAGATCCGCATCCGCTCCGATGGCCACCAAGGCGCCGAGGCTGTCATTATCGCCCAGAGAAATCTCGGCGGTGGAGACGGTATCATTTTCATTGATAATCGGCAGCGCGGAAAGTTCCAAAAGCCGATGCAGCGTGTTGCGGAAATTCTCGTAGCGATCGGCATGATTCATATCCTCGCCGGTCAGCAGAATCTGCGCCACCGTATGATTATATTCCGAAAACAAACGATCATAAGTATACATCAGCTCGCATTGCCCCACCGCGGCCGCAGCCTGCTTGGTGGGCATATCCGAAGGGCGCTCCTTCAAGGAAAGCTTTCCTACCCCCATGCCGATGGCGCCGGAGGAGACCAAAATCACCTCATGGCCTGCATTTTTCAAATCAGAGAGCACCTTGCAAAGGGTCTCAATATGGCGAATATTCAAATGTCCCGTAGAATGGGTGAGGGTGGATGTCCCCACCTTGACAACAACGCGCATTTTTCTTTTGCTCCTGTTAATTATAGTATATCAGTATAATTATAATAGATTTATGTTCCGTTTTCAATAAATATTTCAAAAAAAATAAGTCGTGGATTAGCGTGTTCTCCTTAACGGAGAACATGCTAATCCACGACGCTATTTTATAGAATTATTGTTCGTCAGAGCGGCAAAGCAAAAGAATACCGCCGATCATATTTACAAACAGCAAAGCACATACCTTCAGCCCTGCGCCTACAGGTTCGCCATTTTTCATTTTTTTGCAAATGGAAATGGTAATGGGAAGGCACCATGCAAGGGGAAGAAGCAACCAACCCTGAGCAATGCAGCCTAAGATCAGAAAGATCTTGCTTGCCACTGCCAAACCATCGTTGCCGCCATTCTCTTTTTTAGGCTGCTCAACAGCACATCCGCAACTGGGGCATACAACAGCTTCATCTACCAACTCTTTTCCACATTTTTGACAATACTTCATTTTTCAAAACCTCCTTTTTATAATGCGCCGATATTCGACAATTTCATTATAACGAAGAGATGGATGTCAATAAAAACGAGAGAGAAGTCTTTTTCCGAAGCCGCAACATCATTGATGCGTAGCATCGCATCGTTTGTGCGTAGCACAACACTGTTTGCCGTAAGGCAACCTCGTTTTGTGTCCGCAAAGAGAACGATGTTGACCTAAAGGTCAAATGATGTTTGCGGTTTCACCGCAAAATGATGTTGTGTCCTTACGGACACAAACCAAAAAAACAAAGCACTTCTTTCGAAGTGCTTTGTTTTTTGGAGGTGCCAATCGGATTTGAACCGATGAATAAAGGTTTTGCAGACCTTGGCCTTACCACTTGGCTATGGCACCGAAAATAAAAGACAAAAACTGAAGGTTTTTGTCTCGGTGGTGCCTCCGGGCGGAATCGAACCACCGACAC
>JAZMZQ010000074.1:0-17326 GCA_045586045.1 Eubacteriales bacterium | reverse complement strand
AGCGGTCTTAGGAAGACAACTTAGTAATTCAACTCCTTGGCTCACAGAACGACATGGCTACGATCCGACTTCCCAATGTACCGAATTTCGGCAGAGCGGGCCATGGAATGCGGCTCCCCAAGGGGCTGACTGTGGCCATCGAGCCGATGATTAATCAGGGGACCGATAAGGTCATCATCAGTAATGAGGACGGCTGGACTGTTACGACAGCAGACGGCAAGCTCAGTGCACATTATGAGCATACCTTCTATATTGATGAAAACTGCGGTCATATCCTGACGCAGGTATAATGTTCAGAATTTATTGTGATTGAAGCATAATAGGAGGACCTATGTCAAAAGAAGATATGATTGAAGTGGAAGGCGTTGTCGTCGAAGCAATGCCCAACGCAAATTTCATGGTTGAGCTGGATGGGGGCCATAAGATTCATGCCCATATTTCCGGCAAGCTGCGAATGAATTATATTAAAATCCTGCCCGGTGATAAGGTTACAGTGGAGATGTCTCCCTATGATCTGACCAAAGGCAGAATTATCTGGAGAGCGAAGTAATTCGCTATAACGAAGGAGGTATTTTCAATGAAGGTAAGACCTTCCGTTAAACCCATTTGCGAAAAATGCAAAATCATTAGAAGACATGGTAAGGTGATGGTAATTTGCCAGAACCCGAAACACAAGCAAAAACAAGGCTAAGCCTTGCGGCCGCTTGATTAAAATGGAGGTGTAATAACCAAATGGCAAGAATTGCTGGTATCGATTTACCGAAGGAAAAGCGCGTAGAGATCGGCTTGACTTATATTTACGGTATTGGCCGTAAAACGTCCAATGACATCCTGGCTGCTGCCGGCGTGAACCCCGACACCCGTGTGAAGGACCTCACCGAGGCAGAAGTCGCTGCAATCCGCGCTGCAATGGATGGCTATGCAGTAGAAGGCGATCTGAGAAGAAATGTTGCTTTGGATATTAAGCGTCTGATCGAAATCGGATGCTACAGAGGCACTAGACATAGAAAAGGTTTACCTGTTCGGGGCCAAAGATCTAAGACCAACGCCCGTACCAGAAAGGGCCCCAGAAAAACAATGGCAAATAAAAAGAAGTAAGGAGTGAATAAGAATGGCTGCTAAGAATGTTAAGAAAACAACCGGCAAGCGCCGTGTTAAAAAGAATATTGAACGTGGAGCCGCTCACATTCGCTCTACCTTCAATAACACTCTGGTTACCATCTCTGATGTAAACGGCAATGCTATTTCTTGGGCATCCGCCGGTGAGATGGGCTTTAAGGGTTCCAGAAAGAGCACTCCGTTTGCCGCTCAGATGGCTGCAGAGCAGGCTGCAAAGGCTGCTATGGAGCATGGTCTGAAGACTGTGGAAGTGTATGTTAAGGGACCGGGTGCCGGCCGTGAGGCTGCTATCCGTGCTCTGCAGACCGCAGGTTTGGAGATCACCCTGATTAAGGATGTTACCCCCATCCCCCATAATGGCTGCAGACCCCCGAAGAGAAGAAGAGTATAAGGAGGATAACGATATGGCTAGATATACCGGCGCAGTATGCCGTCAATGCCGTAGAGAAGGGCAGAAGCTTTTCCTGAAGGGCGAGCGCTGCTATTCCGATAAGTGTGCGATTGCACGTCGTGCATATGCTCCCGGCCAGCATGGTCAGGGCAGAAAGAAAGTATCTGAGTATGGTCTTCAGCTCAGAGAGAAGCAAAAAGTCAGAAAGTATTATGGCGTTTTGGAGAGCCAGTTCGCTAAGTACTTTGAAATGGCTGAGAAGAAACAGGGCGTTACCGGTGACAACCTGCTGTCTATCGTAGAGAGCAGATTGGACAACGTGGTTTACAGATTAGGCTTTGCTATGTCCAGACCCGAGGCTCGGCAGTTGGTCCGCCACGGGCACTTTACCTTAAATGGTAAGAAAGTAAACATTCCTTCCATCTTGGTTAATGTGGGCGATGTAATCGCTCTCAAAGAGGGGAGTATGAGCTCTCCCAAGATCAAGGCGATCCAGGAGGCTAATGAGAAGCGCGCCATCGTTAAGTGGCTGGAGCTCAATGGCACTTCCGGTAAAGTCGTCGGCGTAGCAGAAGCCGAGGACATCGACCTCCCGATCGAGACCCACCTGATCGTCGAGTTGTACTCCAAATAAGGAGAATCTTATGCAGCAGTGCCCGTATCGGGCCCTGCTTGGCATGAGGAGAATTACTCAGCAACGTGGTTTCTGGCGTTGCAAATTCAAAGGGCTGCTGCTCTTTGGCAGACGAATTAGGATGTTGAATGAAATAGATTGATTGGAGGTATTAGATATGATCGAAATAGAAAGACCCCGGATCGAGACAGAGGTAATCGGAGACAACGGTGAGTATGGCCGCTTTGTAGCTGAGCCTCTGGAGAGAGGATATGGCCTCACTTTGGGCAATTCTCTTCGCCGGATTCTGCTTTCCTCCCTGCCCGGCTGTGCGGTTGTTGCCGCAAAGATCAATGATGTCCCCCATGAGTTTACGACTCTGGAGGGCGTTAAGGAAGATGTTACAGAGATCGTTCTGAACATTAAGGGCATTATCCCCAAGCTTTATTGTGATGAGCAGAAGCTTGTCTTTATCGAGGCGAAAGGTCCCTGCGTTGTTACTGCCGGTGATATCAAAGCCGATAGCGATGTAGAGATCATCAACCCCGATCATGTACTTGCTACTCTGGGTGAAGGCGCCGTATTGAATATGGAGCTGATTCTGGACCATGGCCGCGGCTATGTATCCGCTGAGAAGAATAAGGTTTATACCGAGAACCAGCCCAATATGCTGGCAGTAGACAGTGATTTCTCTCCCGTGGTAAAGGTAAACTACAAGGTGGAAAACACCCGTGTAGGCCAGATCACCGATTTTGATAAGTTGACCCTCGAAGTATGGACCAATTCCGTTATCTCTGCTTGCGACGCAGTTTCCTTGGCTGCAAAGGTAATGAACGAGCATCTTTCTCTGTTCATCGATCTTTCCGAGAAGGCCAAGAACGCCGAGATTATGGTAGAGAAGGAAGAGTCCAAGACCATTACCGCTCTGCGGATGACCATTGAAGAGCTGGATCTTTCTGTCCGCTCCTTCAACTGCCTGAAGCGTGCAGGGATCAATACGGTTGAGGATCTGATCAATAAGAGCGAAGAAGACATGATGAAGGTTCGTAACTTGGGTAGAAAGTCCTTGGATGAGGTGATCGGAAAGATCGCATCTTTGGGCCTCGCACTGAAGAAAGACGACGAATAATTATTTAACTGATTAGCAAAGGAGGTTTACTCATGTCCGGATATAGAAAATTGGGCCGCCCTACCGCACATCGTAAGGCGATGCTCAGAGGCATGGTGACTTATCTGCTGGAGAACGGCTCCGTTGAGACCACTCTCACCAGAGCAAAAGAAGTCGGCAGAGCCACCGAAAAAATGATTACCCTCGGCAAAGCCAACACGCTGCATGCAAAGCGTCAGGCAATTGCTTATATTACCAAGGAAGACGTTGTAAACAAGCTGTTTTCCGAAATTGCTCCCAACTATGAGGAGCGCAACGGCGGCTATACCAGAATCGTAAAGATCGGCCCCCGTCGTGGTGATGGCGCAGAGATGGCCATCGTTCAGTTGGTATAAAAAAGAAAACGCTCGGTAAAACCGAGCGTTTTTTTTGCTTTTTTTGTATAGAAAGGCTTTCTTTTTATTATTCACTGTGGTAGAATATGCACAAGAGAAGGCGAAATGAGGAGAAAAATTCATGTTGAAAAAAGGCTTATGTTTTGCAATGATTTTAATGCTGGCTCTTTCGATGCTGGGAGGATGCAAAAGCGCCTCCGATGAGCAAGAATCAGCCGCCACCGATTCTTATATAGAGGGGCAGGATCAGAACCCTTCCGGCGGTACGATTATAGAGCAAGAGGAGCAGGGAAGCTCCAATCAGCAGAATCATCAAAAGCCCGCCGAGGATGAGCAAGAATCTTCTGAGGATGAGGAGCAAACGCCTTCCGGCAATCAAGGATCTTCCGATAATAAGGAAGAGCAGCCGGAGCAGGGCGGCGATGAAGAGCAGAACGATCAAAAGGATCAAGAGGATCAAAAGGATCAGAACGATCAAAAGGATCAAAACGATCAGGACGAGAATAATCTGCCCTCAGGAGAGGAAGATCCCTTTGCGGATACCCCCATCTCCAAAACCGAAGCAACCACTGCCGATGGGGTAAAGTATTATAAAGAGAATGCAATCGAGGTAGTCTCCTATAATATCCGCTGCGCCAATGATCCGGACGGTCATTCTGTGGCAGAGCGCAAGCCTCGCCTCAAAAAGGTGCTGAAGGATTATGATGCCGATCTGATGGGCTTTCAAGAGGTTACCTTGGAATGGGAACTGAATCTTCTTGAAATGCTCGGCGATGAATATGATTTTGTTGTAGAATACCGAAATACCGGCGGTGGCGCCGAGGCCAACCCCATTTTTTATAGAAAATCCCAATTTAAGCTTTTAGATAGCGGCACCTTCTGGCTTTCCGATACCCCCGAGGAGGAGAGCAAGGGCTGGGGTGCGGATCATTATCGCATCTGCACTTGGGTGAAATTGCAGGTGCGCAAAACCGGTGCGATTTTCCATTATTTCAATACCCATGTGGATTATAAGCCGGAGCCTCAGGTGCCCAGCGCAGAGCTTTTGATTAAAAGAGCCAAGAGCATGGCAGGCAGCGGGGGCGTGATCCTGACCGGTGATTTCAACCTGACTTCCTCCGCCCCTGCCTACCAGACCCTTACTACTTATTGGGCCAATACCAATATGCTGACGGTGAAGGATACCACCCAAGGGACTCTCCCCGCCTACGGCAAGAATAAAAACGGCGGCAATATCATTGACTTCTGCTTTGTAACGCCGAAGGCAATCAAGGCAACTTCTTATAAGGTTATGACCGATATGGTAAATGGAAAATATGTATCCGATCATTTTGGTGTGTATAGTAAAATCATTATTTTATAATCGCATTCTTTAGAGGAGGTAAGAGAAATGAAAGTAGTATCCTTTAACATTCGAAGCGCAAATGATCCCAACGGCCATAGCTTTGATGAGCGGGCGCCGCGGCTGAAAAAGATCATCGATCGCATTGATCCCGATCTGATCGGCTTTCAGGAGGTGGTCCCCGGTTGGATGAAGCATATCCCCGGCGATTACGGGGATCAATATGAGATTTTCCATAAATATCGCTGCGAGACTTTCGATATCGAGGGCTGCACCATCCTTTGGAAAAAAGAACTTTTTGAATGTATTGATCGGGGCTATTTCTGGCTTTCCGATACGCCCAACATTGTCTCCCGCGGGTGGGATTCCATCGGCTGCCATCGGATGGTCATCTGGGTAAAGCTCAAGGAACTGAAAACCGGCGTAGAATTTCATTTCTTCAATACCCATTACGGCTTCTCCGATGAATGCCAGATGAAGAGCGCCAAGCTGATTCTGGATCATTTCAAGCCCATGAATGTGCGCACCTTCTTTATGACCGGCGATTTCAATATGTTTAATCATTCTCCCGCTTATAAATACATGAGCAGAACCGTGCGGAATATGAATGAGCTTTTGGAGAATGATCTTTCCTGCACCTACCACGGCTATCATCCTGAGCAGCATGGCCATCAGACTCCTATTGATTTTTGCTTCATTACCCCTAAGACGGTAGAGCCTGTCTCCTATGCACGAATCACCGATACCATTGAAGGGAAATATCCTTCCGATCATTATGGATTGGAGCTGGAGCTTGAGGTGAAGCAGACCGTAGACCTCTATTCTTTCTCGATGGGCTCCAGTGTTTATGCTGCCGATGAGGGAAAGACCCGCCATCATGCGGGAGCAGGCCGCCATTTGATCTTCTCTCAGGATCGGGATTTGGTTGCATTGCGGGATGTGGGCCAAAAAGAAGGGGAGGCGCTTGCTACTAAGAAGAGCTATACCGGCGTTTTTGCCGATACCGCATCTCCCATCTACTTTAAGAACGATCTTTTTGAGCTTCAAGAGGCGGTTCCCATTGCAGAGAATACCGGCCTTGCAATCCTCAAGCATAAAAATACCGGCAAGATTTTCGGCCTTTTGAATGCCGATTCCAAGGAAGAGCAAAAGCAAGAGGTGGCCAAGAAGATTACTGCAACGCTTGCCGAGTATGCAGAGCTTCCGATCGTTGTGGCTGCCAATATGGAAATGCGAATCGGGGATGAGGCGTACCGCACCTTGCGCGGCGAGCTGAAGGATTTCCGCTATGAGCTGGATTCTCATAACATCGCACCCACTTATAAGGGCAACTTTGCCGATATGGCAGACCCCGGCATTCGGGATTTTGTCTTCTGCCGCGGCGAGAGTATCACACCGGTTTCTTATGAGATCGGCGGTGTCCATCACTGGGGAATGCTCATTTCCGAGCATGATGCTTTAACGGTAAGCTTTACGATCTGAGGAGGCAGGTAAAAATGAAAGTAGTATCTTTTAATATTCGAAGCGGCAACGATAAGGCCAGCGGCCATTCCTTTGAGGAGCGCACGCCCCGTATTAAGGCCTTGATGGATCAATATGATCCCGATATTATTGGGTTTCAGGAAGTAGTGCCCGGCCTTTTGCCTCATATTCTGGAGGATTATTCCGATAAATATGAGATCTTCCATAAATATCGCGATGAGCGCACTGATATTGAGGGCTGCTCCATTCTTTGGAGAAAGGGCGCCTATGAGCTTTTGGATAAGGGCTGGTTCTGGTATTCCGATACCCCCGATATTCCTTCCAAGGGCTGGTGTGATTGGGGCCACTATCGCTTCTGCATCTGGGCAAAGCTCAAAGAGTTGAAAACCGGCAGAGAATTCCATTTCTTTGATACCCATTATGGATTCGGCGATCAGTGCCATCTCGATAGCACGCGCCTGATTCGGGATTATGCCAAAGCGCTGGATGCGAAGAATTTGGTGTTGGTAGGAGATTTCAATCTCTCCTATAATTATCCCGGTTATAAGGCGTTGACAGAGTTCTTGGTCGATCTTAATATGAAGACGGCCAACGATCGGCGCCTTACCTGCCATGGCTATGATATTAATCGCAAAGACGGCACGCCCATTGATTTTTGCTTTATCTCTCCCGATACGGTGAAGCCCGTTTCTTACCATCGGATCGATGAGACCTTCGATGGAAAATTCCCCTCCGACCATTACGGCCTGCTTTTGGAGCTGGAAATTTTAGAGCCTATCAAGGTAAGCGTTACCAACGCAGAGGCCAAGGGCCTTTCGGAGGATGATGAGGCGCATCTTGCCAGAATGAGAAGTATTCGCAATCGCATCAAAGAGCTCAATAGCGATATCGCCATTGTCCATCATTGTGATGGGGTTTTGGAAGAGAAACTGATGAATCTGAAGCGCTATGAGACCGCCTGCGGGATCTTCTGGCGCCCCGATCGGATCTCTTTGGCAGAGAAGCTGGAGAATGGTGTTGTCCTGAAGATCGGCGAGCGGAAGGTTGCTGTCATTAAGGGCGGAAAGGCGCCTGAGGGAATGCCCGTCTTTAATGCGGTAACCGGCGTAAGCTATGGTGGAGAGGAATATGCTGCGCTCAGAAAAGAGTATCAGGATACCCGCGCTACCCTCTGCCCCAAAGATCTGGCGCCCACCTATCATGGGCGGTATCAGGAGGGGGTAGTTCCCGCAATAGAGGATTATCTCTTCTATAAGGGCGAGGAGCTGGTGCCTTATGCCTATAAGACTGCAGACGTTGTTTCCGGAGGAAAAGAGCTTTCCGACCATGTTTCGATCTGCGCAAAATTTACTTTGGAATAAAAGAAAAGGAGAATGATCATGGAATTAAGAACAATGGGCTTTAACGTACGGTGTGTGGATGATGCCAACGGCCATTCCGTAGCAGAGCGCGCTCCGCGGCTTTTTCAGCTGATCGAGGAATATGATCCTGCCATTCTCTGCTTGCAGGAGGTAACCCCCATTTGGATCAAGCCTTTGCGGGCGCTGAACGAAAAGTATGACCACGTGATCTTCTTTCGGGATACCGATTTTCAAGAGGGCGCTCCGGTCTTTTGGAAAAAAGATCGGTTTGAATATGTTTCCTGCGAGCAATTCTGGTTCAACGATACCCCTGATCGCCCCCATATTAAGGGCTGGGACGCCGATCATGTCCGCCATTGCATCAGAGTTACCTTGAAGGATAAGGAGAGCGGGAAGCTGATTCATGCCCATTCTACCCATGTTGATTATGTCCCTGCGGCCCAGCCCAAGAGCGCAGAACTGCTGATCAAGAAGGTAAAGGCGCTGGGAGAAGGAGAGATTGCCATCTGCATCGCCGATTATAATTTCGTCCCCGATTCCGAGGCGGATCAGGTGATGAAGAGCTATTTCCGCGAAGTGCGGCAGGAGATCGCTCCCGAGAGCCGCCAAGCCACCCTTTGCCACTATCAGCCTGTCGGCGATAAGCCGGAATGGATCATCGACCATTGCTTCTATAGCGGAAACGGAATTGATGCGGTGGGCTATGAAGTGGTTACCAAGGATTTTGACGGCAAGTATGCCTCAGATCACTTTGGCATGATCTATGATTTTGAGATTAACTAATCTAAAGCAGGAAGCGTTTGCTTCCTGCTTTTTCTTTACAAAGGGGAAGAAAAAAGGTATAATGAAATCAGAATGTTAAAAGGAGCGAAACAGATGATCACATGGGTCTTGGGGCGCAGCGGCGTCGGCAAAACCGAATATCTGAAAAATTGCCTGCCTTCCCTTTGCAGGGAGGGGAGAGCCGTCTATTATCTGGTGCCGGAGCAGAGCTCCATGGCGCTGGAGCGGGCTATCGGGAATTTGGGGCTGGAGGGCGTGCAGGTGGTCTCTTTTCGCAGGCTCACCAATGTCATCTTCCGTGCTTTGGGCGGGGTGGCAGGCTCTTATATGACCAAAACCCGTGAGACGGCGTTGATCTACCGAACCCTCCTTTCTCAGCAGAAAAAGTTGGGTTATTACAGAAAGGCGCGGCCCACCATGGGCTTTATTGCCAAGCTTTCCCAAGTATTTGAGGAATTCTCCCTCTCCGGTCTCCAAGAGGAGGCGGTAATCCCCCTTCTGGAGCAAAGCGGGCGGCAGGATTGGCTGGAAAAATATAAGGATCTCTTTTTGCTCTATTCGGCCTATTGCGCGCAGCTTAACGAAGAAAATCGCTCGGCAGCCAAGGAACTTTCCGCAGCGGCAGAGCTTGCCAAAGCCCATGCCTTTTTCAAGGGAAGCGCAGTGATTATTGATGGCTTTTTCGGGTTCACCGGCGGCCAGAGGGCGCTGATCGAGCTGATGATGGAGCAGGCGGAGGAGCTGCTATTGGCCCTCACGCTGGACCCCAATGATTCTTCCTTGCTTTTCTCTACCGCAAAAGAGGAACAATCTCTTTTGAAAAGAGCGGCAAAAGCCAAGGGCGTGGAGCAGAGAGAGCAGGTTCTTCAAGGCCCCTCCAAGCGGCTTGCATTTGAAGATCTTCAATATTTGGAGCAGCAGCTTTTCCATCCAAGCCCCAAAGCATATGAAGGGGAGATGCCCCATCTTTCTTTGATGATGGGCAAAAATGTGCGGGAAGAGCTGACGATGGTGGCGGCGGATATCAATCGCCGTGTGCGGGAAGAGGGGCTTCGTTATCGGGAGATCGGGGTTATTGCAGGCTCCTTGGATTCCTATGGGCCCATCAGTCAGGTGATTTTTCAGCGTTATAATATTCCGCTCTTTTTGGATCGGGGGCAGCAATCGGTCTCAAAGCCGATTTTTTCCTTTGTGCGCAGTGCTTTGCGGCTGATCAGCCCCGAACGATATTTTCGCAGTGAGGACATGCTCAGCTTTTTGAAGACCGGTATGGCAGGGGAGGACCCCGATCTGATCAGCCGATTGGAAAGCTATTGCATCAGCTGGCAGATCCATGGAGAAAAATGGATCCGCGAGCAACCCTTTACCCAAAATCCGGGCGGCCTTCGCGCGCCCACCGAGGAAGGGGAAGCGCTTCTTGCTTCCCTCAACGGGCTGCGGGAGCGGGTTCGCCTGCCGCTGCTTGCTTTTAAGAAAGCGGCAGAAGAGGGGAGCGGCGAAGCCTTTGCGAAAGGAATCTATCAGTTGCTTTCGGATTTTAAGGTGGAAGAGCAGATTTCGGCGCGGGCAAAGGAATATCTTTTGCTGGCTAAAAGTGCGGAGGATCATTGGTCGGCTCAGCATTATCGGCGAATGAGCCGTGAATATATGCAGCATTATGGGGCAATGGCGGAGATTCTGGATGATCTCTTCTTGGTGTTCGGAAAAGAGAAGATTTCCCTTTATGCATTAGAGGAGCTGGTGGGCCTTTGCGGCGAGGAGATGGCTTTGAATGTGGCCCCTCAATCGATGGACGCGGTCTGCATGGGCGAGGTGGCTCATAGCCGATTGGAGGGGATCAAGCATCTTTATGTTGTGGGCGCCAATCAAGGCCTGCTTCCCATGCCGGTGGCGGATGGGGGCTTGATCGGAGATCGGGAGCGGAGGCTCTTTTTGGAGCATGATCTGCCTTGCAATGCCACTTTGCAGCAAAATACCCTGCAAGGGCAATATCGCTTTTATTCCGCCCTCTTTTCCGCTTCTTGCGGGCTGACCTTCTCTTGCAGTGCCTTTGAGATGGATGGAACGCCCCTGCTGCCTTCGGTTTATTATCAGAAATTATGCGCAATCAGCCAAAAGGAGCCTCTCTTGAGGGAGCAGATGAATCTTTATGATTTTGCGGCCACAAAAGACGGTGCGCGGGAGCTGATGGCCTTTGCGCCGGAATTGGGCGAGCAGATCGCCAAAGAAATCGGAAGCACCATGCCCCTCTTGCAGGATCAGCAGGCGCCGCTGGAGGAGGCGGTGGTCCAAAAAATGTTTGGCGACCGCCTGCGGCTGAGCTATAGCCAGATCAGCCTTTATCAGAATTGCCCCTTCCATTATTTTATGAAACAAACTTTGCGGATCAAGCCCAATGAGCCGATTCGCTTTGATGCGGCCAATATCGGTATCTTTATTCATGATGGCATGGAGCAGCTGATTCATGCCCTTCAGCAAGAGAAGCTGAATTATGAGGCCTATACTCCTGAGAGAATCAAGGAATTCGGCGCCTCCATGGCGGAGCGCTATCTTTCGGAGCAGCTGAAGGATATGGACCGTTCCAATCGCTTTCATGCTCTTTACCGGCGAATGACCAATCTTTTCTGCTATGTGGCAGAGAATGTATTAGAGGAGTTTTCGGAAGGAAAATTTGAGCCTTACGGAGCAGAAGTCTCTTTGGGCGGCAATCCCCTTGCTTTGAAGGGAGGAAAGTCGGTCGAGCTGATCGGCTATATCGATCGGGTCGATACCTATGAAAAGGATGGGGTAACCTATCTGAAGGTTACCGATTATAAGACCGGCTCTCAAAAATTCGATATGCGCGGGATCACCAATCGCACCGGTGTGCAGCTGCCCATCTATCTCTATGGGCTGAAGAAGAGCGGGAAATTTCAAAACCCCCGCTCTGCCGCCGCTTGCTATATGGAGGCTCATACCCCCGAATTTCAAGGTTCTTTCCCCAAAGAGGAGCTATCTGAGCAGATTCGTCAGTTTTACCGCCGTGACGGAGCGTTCTCTAAGGATCCCGAAGCGCTCGCCGCTTTGGATGGCGAAGGCGGAAGCCGCCATTTTAAGATCAACTATAATAAGGGCGGCGCTTTGGGCTATCATGTGAAGGCCTATGAGCCGGAGCTGATGGAAGAGATGGTCGATCATATGGAGGCGGTGCTGAAAGAGACTGCCCAAGAAATTTTCGATGGAAACGTGCGCGCCGTTCCCCTGAAGGGGAAGGATCATGATGCCTGCAAGTATTGCGATTTTCAAGGACTTTGCGGATATGATGAGCAAAAAGATGAGCCCAAAAGCTGGTCGGAGGAGCCCTTCGGCTGGCGGGGAAAGGAGGAGAAGGAAGGATGAGCACCATTCAATTTTCAGCGGATCAGCAAAATGCGATCCATAGCCGAGGCGACTCCCTTCTGGTATCCGCCGCCGCAGGAAGCGGCAAAACAACCGTGTTGGTGGAGCGGGTTCTTCGCTATCTGAAGGAGCAAAAGGGCGATATCCGCCGGCTGATCATTATGACCTATACCCGAGCCGCCGCCGAGGAGATGCGGATGAAGATCAAGCGGGCGGTGGATGCTGCCGTGGCGGCAGAAGGGGGCGATCATCTGATGAAGCAGAGCGCCCTCATCGAGAGCGCCCAGATCGGCACCATCCATAGCATTTGCTTGGATCTGATTCTCCGCCATTTTGAGCAGCTGGGGCTGGATCCGCGCTGCAGATTGATCGATGAGTGCGCCGATCAGCAAATGGTAGAGGAGCATGCAGAAGCGCTGATCGAAGAACTTTACGGAAGCGAAAGTTCCGAAAGCGCACTCTTGCTTTCCTGCTTTGCAGGGGGCAGAAGTGATGTGGAACTGAAAGAATTGCTGATCGAGGGGATGCGCTTTTTGGAAAAGCAGCCTCTGCCCGAGGATTATATCGCCCGTGCCCTCGCGCCCTATGAGCGGCGAGGGGAAGGGCTTTTTGCCTGCTTCTGCGAAGATGGTTTATATCAATATTATCTGCAGCAGGTAGAAGAGCTGATGGGAGAATACGCCCATCTTTATCAATGGGCGCAAGGGGAGCGCTATCTTTCCCGCTTCCCCAAATTACTTGCCTTTTTGGAAGAGGAATATCAAAAAATCGCAGCCTTGCGCCCCCTTTTGGAGCAGCGGGATTATACCGCCTTTCGGAACGGGGTGCTGCAGGTGCGCCTTGGGACCTTGCGATTTGATTCCCTTGCCGAAAAGGAAGGCGGGGCGGAAGAAAAGGAGCGGCTGAAGGGCCGCCGCGATCGATTCAAGAAAAATCTTGGAAAGTTGATCGAGAGTGTGGCAGAGGAGGAGCAGGAAGAGCTCTCCCGCTTGGAGCAGCAGCAAAAGTTGCTCTCCGCTTATTTTACTGCCGCAATGGAATTAAAGGATCGGCTGCTTGCTGCCCGCCGTAAGGGGGCGCTGATCTCTTATCAGGATATGGAGCAGATGGCGGTGCAGCTTTTAGTGGCGCATTATGATCCCGAAACGGATCAGCTGACGCCCACGCCCTTGGCAATGGAATTGCGGAAGGATTATGATGAGATCATTATTGATGAATTCCAAGATAGCAACCGTGCGCAGGACCTGATCTTTCGAGCCCTCTCTCAAGAGGGGAAGAATCTTTTTATGGTGGGCGATATCAAGCAGAGCATCTATCGCTTCCGCGGCGCAGAGCCGGAGATTTTTGCCGAAAAGCGGGCGGGAGCGGAGCGCTTTGCGGAGATTGAACTAAAGAAGCCCACTGTATTGGAATTGAATGACAATTACCGCTCCCATCCCGATATTATTCATTTGGTAAATGAATTGTTTGGCGCGCTGATGAGCATGGAGCTTGGCGGGGTGGTCTATGATGAGCGGGAGCGCATGAATGCCCGCCGCGCATATGATCGGCGGGAGCAGCCGGTGGCCCAGCTGCACCACCTTCAGCCGGAGATCGATCCCAAAAGCGGGAAAAAATTAGATACCACCCTTCAGAATGCACGCTATACGGCGGCATGGATCAAGGATTATGTGGCCCAAAAGAAAACCATCGATCTGCCCGGCGGCGGAAGCCGCCCTGCAGAATATAAGGATTTTGCCATCCTGCTGCATACCATGAAGGGCAGCGCGCCCATTTTTGAGCGGGAGCTGCTTCGCTTGGGAATCCCCGTAACCAACGATCGGGAAGCGACCCCCTTTTATGACCTATGGGAGGTGCAGAGCCTTCTTTCCTATCTGATGGTCTTGAATAATCCGTATGATGATGTGGCGATGGTCTCTCTGCTCTATGGCGATTATTTCCGCTTCACCGTTGGGGAGCTTGCGGCCATGCGCCGTAAAAATACCTTCCTTTTTGATGATCTTAAGGAGTATAGCAAGAAAAATTCCCGCGCAAGAGAGGCGCTTGAGAGGATTGAGGGCTATCGCAAGCTCAGCGGGTCTCTCTATGTGTATGAACTGTTGGAGCGGATTCTCTCGGAAAGCGGGATGATGGAATATTATCTGAGAGGGGAACGGGGCGCCGAAAAGCAAGCCTGCTTGGAGGAATTTTCCGAAGAGGCAAGGGCCTTTGAGCAGGAGGGCTATCAAGGCCTTTATGCCTTCATTGAGCATATTCGCTTAAGCCGCAACGGCAGCCGAAAGGGCGTAAAGATTAAAGCAGAGCAGAATTGCGTGCAAATGATGTCGATCCACCGTTCCAAGGGATTGGAATTCCCGATCTGTATTCTGGCGGATCTGCAGAAGCACTTTAATCTTCAGGATAAGGATGGAAAGATTCTCTTCCATCCCCGCTATGGTGCGGCGGTGGAGCAGATTCAGCCGGAGCTGTTCTCCCGATGCCGCTCCTTGGGGCAGAGGGTCTTGGCCGCCCAATCCATCACCGATAATATCAGCGAGGAGGAGCGGGTGCTTTATGTGGCGCTGACGCGTGCCCAAAGCCGCTTGCTTTTGATTGCCACAGTCCCCGATGAGCGGATCGAGAGCTGGGTGATGGACGGTGTTGGTCTGAAGGGCCCCATGCCCATCCGCATGATTCGAGGAAAGGATGCTTCTTA
Source organism: Eubacteriales bacterium (assembly GCA_045586045.1). GTDB lineage: Bacteria > Bacillota > Clostridia > Oscillospirales > QAKW01 > QAKW01. Next base: position 2,659 of record JAZMZQ010000074.1, on the reverse strand, counting down.
TGCCCGCTGGATCTTAACGCAGCTGGCAGGCCGCGCAGAAGGAGAGGCGCTGCGGCAGCGATTTGGTTTATTGGAGGGCGATTTTTCGCCCTTGGGAATGACTTATCATCGGGTTGCCCTGCAGGAAACCCTTCCCGAAAAAAAGAGCGAGAAAAAAGCACCGCCCTTTGATCGGGAAGCGCTGCGGGAGCGCATGGAATGGCGCTATCCCTACGGCGAAAGTGTACGCTTGCCTGCCAAGCTTTCCGTTTCGGAACTGAAGGGAATTCGAGAGGCAGATGAAGAGGCAGAGCCGCTTTTGGAAGAGCAGATCCGCCCGCAACGCCCCCGATTCCTTAATCACTTTGCTCCTATGGGCAATGAAGTGGGCAATGCCATTCATCAGGCGCTGCAGTTTTGCGATTTTGAAAAGCTGATGAAGGATCCGGAGCAGGAGCTTGCTCGCTTGGTCCGGCAGGGCTTTATCTTGGAAAAGCAACGAAAGCTGATCGATTTGGAAAAGCTGCGCCGCTTTACCGAAAGCCCCTCTTTTACCGCGCTTCTGGCGGCTGATTATTATAGCAAGGAGGAGCGATTCCTCTTCCCCATGCCGGCCTCCGATCTCTTTGGAGAAAAAGCAGAAGGTGAAATTTTGATTCAGGGCGTGCTGGATTGCTATAGCGTGCGGGGAAATGAGGCGGTCATTTTAGATTATAAGACCGATCATGTAGAGAGCGAGGAGCAGCTGATCCGCCGCTACGGGGTGCAGATGGAGCTTTATGCCGAAGCCCTTAGAAGAATCAAGGGGTTGAAGGTGGTAAGATGCGAAATCTATAGCTTTTCTTTGGAAAAAACCATCGTTTTATAGGGCTTATTTTAATGTTTGGTAGGTGAATTTAAGGTCTTTTTTTGAAAAACTTGAAAAAATTCCTATATATTTTAGAATAAGAATAATAAATCTTTTGAGGAGGTTTCCCCATGGAGCGTTATGAATCTGCAGTAAAATTATATGAAAAATTCGGAGTTGATCCCAAGGCGGCAATGGAGATCTTAAAGGATGTGCCCATCAGCATCCATTGCTGGCAGGGGGATGATGTGATCGGTTTTGAGAGCGCCGGCGAGGCCCTCTCCGGCGGGATTCAGACCACCGGTAATTATCCCGGCCGTGCCCGCACCCCCGAGGAGCTGATGGCCGATTTGGATGTAGCACTGAAGCTGATCCCCGGTAAGAAACGGATCAATCTTCATGCAAGCTATGCCATCTTTGAGGGAAATAAGGTGGATCGAGATGCCCTGAAGCCCGAGCATTTCAAGGCTTGGGTCGATTATGCCAAGGCTCGTAATATCGGCCTTGATTTTAATCCCACCTTCTTTAGCCATCCCAAGGCCGCCGATGGCCTTACTTTGAGCCATCCCGATGAGGAAATCCGCGCTTTTTGGGTGCGCCATGGGCAAGCCTGCCGCCGCATCGCTGCTTATTTTGCCAAGGAACTGGGCGGAGAGAGCCTTTGCAATGTATGGATTCCCGATGGCTATAAAGAAATCCCTGCCGATCGCTTAGGTCCCCGCCTTCGCCTGAAGGATAGCCTGGATCAGATCTTTGCCGAGAAGCTTGAGGGAGTTGTTGATTGCGTCGAGAGCAAGGTGTTCGGGATTGGCGTGGAAGCCTATACTGTTGGCTCCAATGAGTTCTATATGGCTTATGCCGCAAAGCATGAGGGGGTCTATAATCTTTTGGATAACGGCCATTATCATCCCACCGAGATGGTCAGCGATAAGATTCCTGCTCTGCTGGCATTCTTTGATCGTGTCCCCCTTCATGTTACCCGCCCCATGCGCTGGGATAGCGATCATGTGGTCCTTTTGGATGATGAGCTGAAGGAGATCGCGAAAGAGATCGTGCGCTGCGATGGCTTGAAGAAGGTTATGATCGGCCTTGATTATTTCGATGCCTCCATCAATCGTGTGGCCGCTTGGGTAGTGGGCACCCGCAATATGCAAAAAGCCCTGCTTTCTGCCTTGCTTGAGCCGGCCGCTTCCTTTAAGGGGCTGCAGGATCAGGGCAATTTCACCCGCCTGATGGCGGAGCGGGAGGCGCTCAAGCTTGCGCCTTTGGGCGATATCTGGGCTGCTTACTGCGAGAGCGAGAATGTCCCTGCCGGTATCGAATGGTTGGAGACCGTTGAGCAATACGAAAAAGACGTTTTAATAAAGAGAAACTAATCCATAAAAAAGCGGTTGCGAAGGGGTTTCCCTTCGCAACCGCTTATTTTATTCCATCCGCACAAATCATTTGTGCGGGTTTGAATTCAGGGGATTAAGATGGCATTTAAGGCGGGGACAAGGTGCTCTTCCCCGTTGATTTTGCAAAGAACGGAGCGCTCCAAGGGATTGACAACAATCTGGGCTTTTGCGCCGTTTTCTGCTTCCCACGCGGTTGTATGAAGGGCGGGAAGGGTGAGGCTGCCGCCCGTTCGTAAGGGGAAGGTGATGGTCTCACAATCCAAGGGCAGGGCGGGTTTCATCCGCCCGTTATAGAGGAAGGGGCGGGCCTTTTCTTTATAAAACCGAGAGAGATTGCCGATCAATTTCAGCGCCCGATCCATAGAAGGATGGTGGGCAAAATCCCGAGAGCCCCAGTGGCTGAAAAGCTGCCCGTCGGGCGAGAGAGTCAGAGTGA